>JAXKHW010000305.1:0-7768 GCA_036549635.1 Collinsella sp.
CGTCATCTCGCTGTTCTTCCTGAAGCTCATGGGCAACGCCAGCCTCAACGAGGCCAACGTCACCCACACCATCATGTCCGCGGGCGCCATGGTCGCCGGCGGTCTGGCGTTTACCATCCCGGGCGCCTGGATGCTGGGCTACGCCGATCAGATCAGCTGGCTCGACATGTTTATCGTGGCGCTCGCCGGCACCATCTTGGGCCTTCTGGCCACCGCGCTCATCCACCGCCACTTTATCGTGGACGCCGCACTGGAGTTTCCCACCGGCAACGCCGCAGCTCAGACCTTGCGCGCGACCGAGGCTGGCGGCAAAACAGGCAAGCAGCTCTTTGGCTCCATGGCCGTCGCCGGCATCTACAGCGTGCTTCGCGACGCTCTGGGCGTGGTGCCCAGCATGCTGTGCACGCTCAATATCCCCGGCGTGACCTTTGCCATCTATAACTCGCCCATGCTGCTCTCCATCGGCTTTTTGGTGGGCTTCGCCCCGGTCGCCTTCTGGTTTGCCGGCGCGCTGCTGGGTAACTTTGGCATCATCGTGGGTGGCACCGCTGCCGGTCTGTTCGACGTTGTGACTGCGCAGGGCATCGTCAAGTCCCTGGGTATGGGCCTCATGATGGGCTTTGGCGTCGCCGTCGTCCTCAAGGACATCCTGCCGCAGGTCGCCGGTATCGTCCGCGGCCTCGCCGCCGACAGCTCCACCGACACCGACGAGCAGTCGCTCATCTCGGGCTCCCTTAAGCTCGACGCCGGCATCATCGGCCTGGGCACCGCAGCCATCGCCGTGATCGTTGCCATCGCGCTCGACCTCGGTCCCGTCCCGGCCGTCATCGTCACGCTGTTCACCTTTGTCACCACCATCATGAGTGCGCAGAGCTGCGGCCAGACGGGTATCGACCCTATGGAGATCTTTGGCCTCATCGTTATGCTCATCGTGGCTGCCTTTGCACAGATCGCTCAGGTCAAGCTGTTCTTTATCGCCGGCATCGTAGCCGTGGCGTGCGGCCTTGCGGGCGACGTCATGAACGACTTTAAGGCCGGCGCCGTGCTGGGCACCAACCCGCGTGCGCAGTGGATCGGCCAAGCCATCGGCGGCATCGTGGGCGCCCTGGTCGCCGCAGCCGTCATGGTCGCGCTCGTCACCGCCTATGGCCCGGACGCCTTTGGTCCCGACAAGAGCTTTGTTGCCGCGCAGGCAAGCGTCGTCGCCACCATGGTCTCGGGCATCCCGAGCGTGCCGTGGTTCGTTGGCGGCTTTATCGCCGGTATCGTCATGTACTGGCTCGGCATTCCGGCCATGATGATCGGCCTGGGCGTGTACTTGCCGTTCTACATGTCACTCACGGCATTCCTGGGCTCCTGCGTCAAGCTCGCCTACGACAAGTGGGCCGCCCACCGCGATGCCACCGCTGGTCTTTCTGACGAGGAGAGGGCTGCCAAGGACGCCGCCTTCCAGGAACAGGGCCTGGTTGTCGCCAGCGGCCTGCTCGGTGGCGAGTCCATCGTCGGCGTTATCCTGGCATTTGTCTCCGTGGGCTTAAGCCTGCTGGGCTAAGTCGAGCAGCTGCTCGACAGCAACCATATTGCCTACGGCTTGCCCGGTCGGTAGCTTTCGCGGCTGCCGACCGGGCTTTTTGATATCGAAACAAAGAAAGGCCGGCGCGCTGCGCTTAACAGCGCGCCGGCCTTATCGGTTAAGCTATCGAAGCATTCCTGCTATGAACCGAAGTTCGTTGCAGAATCTACGCTCGAAACGCTACATCTGCTTGCGACGACGATCGCCCAGTGTCACGCCCGCGGCCACGAGCGTAATACCGCCGATAACGAAGACCTCGCCCGCAAGCGCGGAGGTATCACCGGTCTGGGCGAGCGCAGCGTCCGCAGCCTTCTTCTTGGCGACAGGAGCCTTTGCAGCAGCCTGCGCAACCTGAGCCTTGGCCTGCGGCTCAGCCTTGGGATGATACTTGTCGTACTCGGTCTGCGCGGCAGCCAGGGCATCCTTGGCATCGCCAAGCTCGGCAAGCGCGGCGGCATAGGCGTCGTTGGCATCGGACAGCTTGGCATCGGCATCGCTCAGAGCAGCCTTGAGACCAGCGGCGGCATCGACGGCAGCCTTATAGCGAGCGTAGGCAGCGTTCAGCTTGACCAGCTTCTCGTTGCCCGTCGTGCCCGCGGCAAGGGATGCCTTGTGGTCGACAGCCTCAAGATCGGCCTTGAGCGCCTCGTCGTTGGCAAGCTCGGCCTTGGCCTTGACGATCTCGAAGTTCGCATCGACGACGGCTTCGTTGGCGGCCTCGAGCTGCTTCTGGGCATCGGCGACACCGTCGACGGCAGCGTCATAGGCGGCCTTAGCGTCGTCGACCGCCTTCTGGGCGCCGGCGAAGCGCTCGAAGGCCTTGTTTGCGCGGGTCAGCTCGCCCTCGGCGGCCTTGGCCTTCTCCTGTGCGTCGGACAGGGCCTGCGCCTTGGCGGCAACCGCCTGCTTGGCGTCCAAAAGAGCAGTCGCGGCCTGGACATCTGCGGCCTGGGCCTTGTCTACACCAGCCTGGGCGGCATCGTCGGTCTTCTTTGCCTCGTCAAGCGAGCCCTGTTTATTCGCAAGGTCCGCCTGGGCGGCATCGCGCTTGGCAGCAAGGTCCTTGACCGAAGCCGTGGCGTTGTCATACGCCTCATTGGCCTGTTCGGACTTTGCCTTGGCGGCATCGCGGGCGCTGCGAGCCTTCGCCTTGTGAGCAGCGGCCTCGGCTGCCTTCGTCTTGCTGTCAGCAAGCGTGGCGTTTGCCTTATCGAGAGCTGCCTGGGCAGTGGCAGCCTCGCCCTTGGCGGTATCGAGGTTCTGCTTGAGGGACTCGATGTCGATTCCGCCGAGCGCGTCCTTCGCGGCGTTGTATGCCGTCTTCGCGGCGGCGGTGCCGGACTTAGCCTTCTCGTACTCGCCCTTGGCGGTGTTCACGTTCGTGTCGGCTGCGGTATAGGCGTCTTGTGCGCCTTTCTGATTATTGAGAGCAGCGAGATATGCCGTATCGGCCGTGCCCAGCGTCTTCTGCGCCTCGGCGAGCTTGCTCTGGAGCTCCTTGAGTTGCGCCTTCTGCGCCTGCGTGCCGCCAGCGTTATAGGCAGAATCGATGTAGTCGTTGACGAGCTTCTTGAACTCGGAAACAGTGAAATCAGCCTGAGTGTCATCAGCGCTGTAATCGAAGATGGTTACCTCGGAATCGGTGTTCTTACCGCTACCGGTCGCGATACCGATGGCTTCCGTGGCGGAATCGATGATGTTGAGATAATGCCCGCACTCGTGATAGATGCTGTTGTAGTTCTGGTAGATGTAATAGGAATCATATCGGTGGCTGCCGAGTTCGTCGCCATACTGCGCGACGTACTTATCGAATGCCTCCTTCTCCTGTGTGTAGAGGCCGGTGTAGGGCCAACCGAGTGTATCCTCGGTGCCGCCGCCGGTATATGCGCCGCCTCCGCCGGCAAGATTTTCCCCGTTGTCGAAATAGCAGTTCGAGTGTCCCCAGATGTTCGATGAATATGATGTATTAAGGGCTGCCGCCACAGTCATGCGGAGGCTGACGCTGAGCGCCGACTGACCGTTCGCCTTGCGGAGGTTGTTCTGGGTGTCGAGATATGTCAGGGCGTTGCGCATCTGCTCCAGGGAAAGCGGGTTGGTGTCGCGAGACATGTCCTGATCGACGTACTGGTCATACCATTCGGCCTTATCATCGGCACCGGTCAGCATCGATACGGCATCCTGGGCGTTCTTTTTCTGCGTGGCTGTGAACTGGCTGCCGCCGATGATGTAGTTCATGAAGCCGAACATACCCTGACTGATGACTTCCTGGTCAACGGTCATGTTGGACTTTAGGTCTGCAATCTGCTGCTCAAGAGCCTCAACCTGGGCATTAGCAGCGTCATAAGCCTTTTCCGCGGCGTTCGAAGCGGCGCAGGCTGCCTCCCACTCGCTGCGCTTCTGCTTGCGAACTTCGACAAGCTTATCGTACGCGGTCTTCTTGTCGGCCTCGGTCTGCTGGGCCTGCTCGTATGCCGTTTTCGCGGCGTCACGCTTACTGGCCGCGTCCTTGTACTCCTTGTTTGCCGCATCGTATGCAGACTGGGCAGATGCCACGGCAGCGTTGGCGGCGTTGGCCTTCTCCTGCGCGGCAGCGACGGCAGCCTGGGCGGCCTGCAGATTTGTCTGTGCGGTGGCGTCGGCATCCGTCGCGGCATTGAGCTCCGCCTGCGCGGTCTTGAGCTCACCAGCAGCAGCTTTCTTGGCGGCCTCAAGCGCACTCAGGTCAACACCCGTACCCGAGACGGCAGCATCGAGCGCGGCCTGCGCCTGGTTGAACTTCTGCTGGGCGTTATCGCGCGCGGTGGTTGCGGCTGCGAGAGCAGCGGCAGTCTCCTGCTTCTTGGCCTGGGCAGTCGTCAAAGCTGCCTCGGTATTCTGCTTTTCCTGCTGAGCGTTGGCCTCGGCAGCCTTGGCCTGGTCCAGATTGGCCTGTGCAGTAGGAACGGCCTTATTGGCGTCATCGAGCTTTGCCTGCGCGTCCTCGACGGCCTTCTTGGCGGCCTCGTACTCGTCCATACCCATGGCCTCGAGCTTGGCCTGGGCATCATCGAGGGCCTTCTTGGCCTCATCCTGCTTTGCCTTGGCGTCCTTGAGCGCCTGGGTCTTATCCTCGACACTCTTGTTGGCCTGTTCGAGCTGATCGTTCAGGTCGCCCAGCTTCTTCTGCTGCAGCTCGGTCTTTTCGACGGCGGCTTTGAGCTCGTCAATCTTCTCCTGGAGCGCGGCGACTTCTGCTGCGTTCTGCTCGATTTCGTTGTCGCTCACAGCCTGCGAGGCCTGATTCTTTTGCTGCTGTGCCTGCTTTTGAGACTGGCCCGCCGCGTCGGCCTTCTTCTGGGCGGCATCGTAGGCGGCCTGAGCGTCCTTGAGCTGCTTTGCCGACTCCTCGGCCAGCTGGGCAGCCGTCTTTGCGACCGCTTGGTTACCGGCGACAACGGTGTTCTCTACAGAACTACCCCCCCCCTGAACAGAATCGCCGTTATCGGTTGACGGTGCGGCGATTGCCGCCAGCGGCGACATGAGCGGCTGAGCGATGAGGCCCGCCGTCAAAACGGTTGCGACGGCGCGGTTGGCAACGCCCTTGACGTTGACGGCCTTAGCCCGAGGCTCAAAGTGTTGTGGACTGTAGTTTGCCATGGCTTTCTCCCTTTGACACGGATGTATCCATACGCTTCAAACGGTAGCTGTCGCTTTTTGAATTCTGTTGCGCAACATTGGCGACCAGCGAATTTTTGAAATTCATGCTCCTGTGCTTCACAATTTCGTCACATTTGAAGGAGCTGGTGCATCATATTTTCGCGTGATGGAATTGAGCCTGTGATTTGCATTTGCTCCCGCGTCATCCGCCCTATCGGATTCCGCATCCGACAGACACCCCGCCCGCCACGGTGTAGAGTTAGGACAACGGGCGCGTTGCGCGGACCGCGCTGGAACGAGGTGGACATGGAACTCGACAAACAACAGATCAAGCGACTACGCGAACGCCATCACCGGCGCCACGGCATCCGCCCTGCTCATAGCGAGGCCATGGAGAACGCCACCCGCTTCCTCAAGCGCGCATTCAACATTCGCGAGGGACGCGCGCCCTATCACGTGATCCGCAAGCGTTTTGTAAACGGAGCGCGTCTGACTGGCTCCCACCTATGCATCCTCATCATCGCCATGCTCATCGCGAGCATCGGCCTCGATATCGACTCGGACATTGCCATCGTGGGCGCCATGCTCATCTGCCCGCTCATGGGCTCGGTCCTTGCCATGGCATACGGCATCGCCACGCTCGACCGTGAGATTACCGTCGAGGCCGTCGCGGGCTTGGCTCTACAGACGGCCTTTTGCCTGGTCACATCCACGTTGTACTTTAAGCTCTCGCCCCTTGGCACCACCACGGCCGCCATTATCGACAACTCGACGCCCACCGTATGGGACCTTGCCGTCGCGCTCGCCGGCGGCTTTGCGGGTGGCCTGGGCAACTCGCGCGACCAGGAACCCGCCACGCTCATCGCCGGCGTGGCCGTGGCGACCGCGCTCATGCCGCCCCTGTGCGCGGCGGGCTATGGCATCGCCATCGCAAGCGGGTCGCTGTTTCTCTCGGCGCTCTACGAGTTTGGCATCAACGTGGTCTTTATCGCACTGGCTGCCGAAGCCGTTCTGCTTCTTTTGCGCGTGCCGCTCAAGCGCGACCTCAACGGCGACGGCATTGTAACTGCCGAGGAAAATGCCGAGGTCGACGAGCTATCGCGCAAGGTGCGCCGCCGCATCATTGTGGGCACGGTGATCTTTGCCATCCCCTGCATCGTTATGACGGCTGGCTCCATTGGCTCGGCGCAGGCCGGCGTGCAGGACGGCTACGGCGTCACCGAGACCACGCGCGAGCTTGCCGCGGTGCTGCCGGGCTTTAGGGATTACACCGTCGCCGTCGAGACCTCGGCCACCGAAGGCGACGAGGAGGGCATCGTCGAGCGCGAGATTGTCGCCCATGTGACGACAAGCGAGGCGCTTGGGGCACACGACCGCCACGTCGCCCGCAAGCTCATCGACCTCAACGTGCCCGAGCTCGATCGCGTGGAGTTTGACGTGAAGTGATGCCGGCGCGGGATGTTGCAAAGCGCACGTAGCAGCTCAGGGTATCGGTGCCAAAGGGATCGACTTTGACAAACGGGGCAGTTTCGTCGCAGCCGCCTTCGCTACTCGATTCCATGTCGTCACCATCGAAGAATTCCATCGCTGCCGTTTCCTTCATATTCCAGGGCACTTGCCAAGCTCTGTCCAATTTATGACTCGAAGCTTAACAAACGCCCCTTAAGGCTAGCTTAGGCTCGCGGCAGCCGGAGCTGTTAGCCGCAAGACGCACAGGGGACGCAGGAATGCGATGATCCGTTTTCTTCCATTCCCTTTTGATCAAGGAGGCCGAGCGCCGGGCATGGGTTCTATAAACGAACGGTAATTTGCGATGAACGGCAACATATGTTCATTATCTTAGGGTTCCGAAGACAATTTTTGGTGCCGCAGAGACGTCGTTTTGGGAAGTATGCGGCAAATTCTAGAACTCTCGAGCGCACCCCAGTTTTTCGTCAATAAAACCGACGCTCCTATAAGTTGTCAATAGGCAGTTTGCGGGAGCGCTCCCTTCAATTCGCACAGGAGCTCGTAATACCTCCTCTCCAGTTTCGTCGACCGCCGTCTCCCATGTTCCAGGTGACCGAGTGAGGCCGCGGACATGCCGAGCCCCGCGGCGGCCTGCTTCTGGGTCACCCGCATCGCCTTGCGCATCTTCGCGAGCTCGGGGCCTTCCGGCGCGGCGCCGTCGGGGTTCGGGTCCATGAGCACGCGGTACACCTCCCGCGCTATGTAGCGCTTCAGGCAGCGGATCGCCTCCCTCCGGGACTTCCCCTCGGAGGTTCGCTTCGCCACGTACCTCTTCGTCCTCTCGTCGTATGCCATGCGCTTGATCGCGATCTCGTAGAGCGCCCAGTTCGCCTGCCGGTTGCCGCCGCGGTTGAGCCTGTGCCGCTCCGTCTTCCCGCTCGACGCGGGGATCGGGGAGACGCCGCACAGCATCGAGAACGCCGCCTCGCCCTTCAGCCTGCCGGGGTTGTCGCCGGCGGCCACGACCAGGGCGGCGGCGGTCGTGGTGCCGCAGCCCTCGACGCCGAGCAGCGCGGGCGCGTTCGCCTCCAGCAGCGCGCGGATGCGCTC
>JAXKHW010000306.1:0-3011 GCA_036549635.1 Collinsella sp.
CGCGACCGTCTGGTTATTATGGTCACGCACAATCCCGAGCTGGCGTACCAATACGCCACGCGCATCGTCAATCTGGCGGACGGCAAGATCACCGACGATTCCGACCCCTTCGATGTTGCCAAGGCCGCGCGTCGCGAGGCAAAGCCTACGCGCAAAACCTCGATGAGCTTTGTGACGGCGCTGGGGCTTTCTGCCCGAAACCTCATGACCAAAAAGGGCCGCACGGCCATGACGGCCTTTGCGGGCTCGATTGGCATTATCGGTATCGCGGCGATTCTGGCGCTGTCCAACGGCGTAAACGGCTACATCAAAAAGGTCGAGGAGGATACGCTCTCGAGCTACCCGCTCACCATTTCCAAGCAGGATTACGACCTGTCGTCCATGATGGGTGGACAGGGGGCCACGGATGATGATACGTCCAAGAACGAGGGCTCGTCCGACGACGGCACCGACGGCAAGGCTCAGGGAACCGATAAGATCCCTGTGGTCACGGCCGTAAAGGATATGTTTGCGAGCGTTAAGTCCAACGACATGACGAGCTTTAAGGCATGGCTCGATGCCGGTGGCGACGGCATCGATAAAGAAGTCAACGCCATCCAGTACGGCTATGGCGTGACGCCGGTTGTCTATCGTGCGGGTAAGGGCGACGAGAAGCCCGTCCGGCTGGTGCCCAACGCCATGACCGAGGCCATGAGCGGAGGTGCGAGCTCGGCGGCAACGGTGAGCATGGAATCCATGGGAACCTCGGTCTTTAACGAGATGATCGACGACCAGAGCCTGCTTGACAGCCAGTACGATGTCGTCGCCGGTCATTGGCCCACGTCTGCTGATGAAGCCGTAATGGTGCTTTCGAGCCGTGGAACGGTGGGCGATTACACGCTCTACAGCATCGGCGCGCTGGATATCAACGAGCTCAACGATCTGGTTAACAGCGCCATGACGGCTGACGGTAAGATCGAGACGCCCGAGACCGGCACCGACTTCACCTACGACGATGCGCTGTCCACGACGTTTAAGGTGCTGTCGCCGGCCGATGCCTATCGCAAAAACGAAGAGACCGGCATGTGGACTGACATGTCTGGCGACGCTGACTTTATGGCCGCCAAGGTTGCCGACGGTATCGACGTGCACATTGTGGGCGTGGTGCGACCAAACGAGACGGCCAATGCGAGTGCGTTGTCTCCGGGCATTGCCTATACGCATACACTGACTCGCCAGCTTATGGAGCGCGCCGCCGATTCGCAGATTGTGCAGGAGCAACTCACCCACCCCGAGACGGATGTCTTTACGGGCAAAACCTTCGACGAACTGCAAGGCGAGGCCAAGCAAGGCGTGGATCTGGGCAGCATGTTCAGTGTGGACGAGGCGGCGCTCAAGAGCGCGTTCTCATTTGACGCGTCTGCATTCTCGGGTGCAGGCGGCGGTATGGACCTGTCGGGTCTTGACTTGTCCGGGTTGGATATCGACCTTTCGGGTGTTGGGAAGGACATCGACTTCAGCGACATCATGACAAAAGCGCCAACCCCAGATCTCTCGGGTATCTTTGACGGTCTGGAACTCACGCCCGAGCAAATGCAGCAGGTGGGAACGCTTGCCAACCAGCTGTTTGAGGGATTTTTGCAGTCTGATCAGTTTAAGGCGTTGACGCCCGAAGATCTTAAGGACGCGTCAAAGCTCGCCGCCGCATTCTCGGCGTATCTTGAGAGTGATACGGCAGCCCAGCAAATCCTGGCCCAGCTCAAAGCGCTCGGCGGCGATGCCCTGGCCGAGCGCTTGCAACAGGCGATGACCGACTATGTACAAAAGCAGCTGGCTCCGTATCTGCAGCAGGCAATGGACCAGGTGACCAAGACAATCAGCGACCAGATTGCGACAACGGTATCGTCCCAGCTTAAAGTAGGCGCGGCGGGGCTCATGGGACAGATGGCTACGCAGATGTCATCGAGTTTTGCCAACCTGGCGAGCGCTATGCGTGTGGATGCGAGCGCTTTTGCTCGTGCCATCCATTTCAACATGGATGCCGAGGATCTGAGTTCGCTCATGATGAGCTATGCCAAGGCTTCGAAGCTCACCTACGACAACAATCTGACCACGTTGGGCTATGCGGATGAGGCCGACCCCATCTCGGTCAAGATTTTCCCGCGCGACTTTGAGGCCAAGGAGCGTGTGCTCGATCACATCGATGCGTACAACAAGCAGGTCAAAGCCGCCGGCCACGATGAACAGGCGATCTCGTACACCGACTACATGGGCATCATCATGGGTTCGGTGACCGACATCGTGAACACCATCAGCTTGGTGCTCATCGCATTCGTGAGCATCAGCCTGGTGGTGAGCTCCATCATGATCGGCATCATCACCTACATCAGCGTGCTGGAGCGAAAAAAGGAGATTGGCATCCTGCGCGCGATCGGCGCGTCAAAGCGCAACGTGGCCAACGTATTCAATGCCGAGACCTTTATCGAGGGCCTCATCGCTGGCGTCTTTGCCGTTGTCGTCGTGGTGGCCGTGAGCTTTCCGGTTAATGCCTGGGCGCTTGCTGCCAAACAGGTCCCCAATCTGATGAGCCTGCCCGTGCAGGATGCGCTGGTGCTCATCGCGATTTCGGTGCTGCTGACGGTCGTTGCCGGTCTGCTGCCGGCCCGCAGTGCGTCCAGGAAGGATCCCGTGGAGGCCCTGCGCTCTGAATAATGTGACAAAGGGGCTGTTCCTTTGTCACGTTCGTTGATATGAGAGAAGAGTAGATGATTCTATCGTTTGCCCCTATGGAGGGGATTACCGGGCATGTGTTCCGTCGCGTGCATGCGGAGTGCTTCGGTGCGCTCGATTGCTATTACACGCCGTTTTTGCCGCCGCCGCGGGTGGGAAACCGCTGTGGCGGCAAGGCGTTTAAGGAGATCGATCCTGCCACTAACCAGGGGCTCACCGTAGTGCCTCAGCTGATGTCCAAGAACGCGGACGAGTTTGTGTGGGCGGCACAGGTGCTCGCCGACATGGGCTACCGCGAGGTC
>JAXKHW010000307.1:0-17035 GCA_036549635.1 Collinsella sp.
GGATTGATATCGTGGATCATGGCCTCCATCACGTCAACCTTGCGCTTGCCGACGGTGCTGTGAAAGGCGATGGCCTGGCGATTGATATTGCTGGGCGCGATGATGTCCTTATCCAGAATGACGAAATGTCCGATGCCGCCGCGGGCGAGTGCCTCGCAGCAGTTGGAGCCCACGCCTCCGCAGCCGAGCACCAGTACCGTAGCATCGGCGAGCTTGTCGAGTGCCTCGCGGCCCATGATGATTTCGAGCTTGGTATCGCGCGTCTCGACGAGAGCAGTAGCGTTTTCGGTCATAGACATCCTCCGATGGGGAAGCGAATCGTGTTTTAGCTATCGTCATTATAGGTATTATCGCGATTTCATTTGAGCCCTTGGGGTTTGTTGAAATGGGATCGGGATTCGCATAAGATTGAAGCAGATGGCACCCGTTGCAGCGGGTTGGCCAACTCCGAAACACGTTTATGGCGTGAGAAGTGGCCGTCTTCGCATTACGCGGGGGCGGCTATTTCATTCGACCTCCAATGTGGGTGCCGAGCTCCACAGCCGCGATTACAAGCAATAACAACGTCAGGACATCGTCAATACTCATAGTCCATCTCCTTCTTGGGTAGAGGGAGCTGGCCCATCTGCTTCAACTTCCATTGTAACTAAACACGAACGAATGTTCTATAGATGTTACTGTATTAGACAGTTAGACAAACATCTAAATATCGAGTATAGTGTGCACGTCATGAGAGATGATGAGAGGAGGTCTTATGCCGGGAGAGGGTTTTAAGGCGCTTGCCGATCCAACGCGACGGCGCATTTTGGAGTTGCTGCGCGAGGGCAATTGCACGGCGGGGGAGCTTGCCGAGCATTTCGATATCAGTAAGCCGTCGCTGAGCCATCACTTGGCGACGCTCAAAAACGCCGGGTTGGTGACCGACGAGCGCCATGGCCAAAACATCGTATACAGCTTAAACACCACCGTCATGCAGGATTTAATTGGCTGGTTTATGGGTTTTACAAACAATGAAGGTGATAAGGATGAATAACGAAAACAAGGGCATTCACCCCACAGGGGTATCGTCGCGCGTGTGGATTGCGCTGGTCGCTCTGTGCGTCGCCAATGTCGTAGCGCACCTCATGGTGATGCCGAGCTTGCCTGCGCAGATTCCCACGCACTGGGGCGCGAACGGCGCTGTCGACGGTTGGGGTCCTAGCTGGATGGCCTCCGCGCTCGGCGTGCTGCCTCTGGCGCTTCTCGCAATGTTCTGCGTGGTGCCGCGCATCGACCCCAAAGGTGAGGCATATCGAACCTCGGGCAAGTTCTATCAGGGCTTCGTAATCGCCTTCACCTTGTTCATGTGCGCCATAAGCTGGCTGGGAGAGCTTACGGTCTGGGGCGTGGTGCCGGCGGTCGGTTCGGTTAACGTGCTGATTTCCGGTGTTGTCGGTTTGCTGTTCATCGGCGTAGGCAACTATTTGCCGCGTGTGAAGCAGAACTATACGCTCGGTATCAAGACACCTTGGGCGCTTGCCGATCCCGAGAACTGGCGCCGTACGCAGCGTTTTGGCGGCGCCTGCTTTATGGTACTGGGTATTGGCCTGATTGTGATGGGCGTGGCAGGCAGCGTGCTTTCGAGTGAAGTCGTCGCCGCGGTGATTGCGGTTCTGGCGTTTGGTTCGGTCGGAGCCGTCTACGTCTACTCGTATCTGTTGTGGCGCAAATCGCAGCGGGCCGTTCGCTAAGGTTGCGGAAAACTAGCGTACGCAGTTCATAGTATGTTCCGGGGGACTTTTCCCAGGTAGTATTAGGGGGTGTGGGCAACCATGCCCCTTTTTCGTTACGTTTCAGAGCTGATTTCCTTATTTCGTTTCCACTAAAGCGAATCAAGAATAGGGAAACAGCAGGTAGAAAGGATAAAACAGGCAAATGGCGGAGTTTATCTACCAGATGTATCAGGCTCGCAAGGCCCATGGCGACAAGGTAATCCTTGACGACGTGACCCTGAGCTTCTACCCCGGTGCCAAGATCGGCGTAGTGGGCCCCAACGGTATGGGCAAGTCGACCCTGCTCAAGATCATGGCCGGCATCGAGGAGGTCTCCAACGGCGATGCCAGGCTCACCCCCGGCTACACCGTGGGTATCCTGCAGCAGGAGCCGCCACTCGACGACGACAAGACCGTCATTGAGAACGTGCGCATGGCATTTGGCGACATGATTGCCAAGGTCGACCGCTTCAATAAGATCGGCGAGGAGATGTGCGACCCGGACTGCGACATGGACGCCCTCATGGCCGAGATGGGAAAGCTCCAGGACGAGATTGACGCCGCCGACGGCTGGGATATCGATTCCAAGCTCGGCCAGGCCATGGACGCCCTGCAGCTCCCCGATTCCGACATGCCGGTTAACGTGCTTTCCGGCGGCGAGCGCCGTCGCGTGGCCCTGTGCAAGCTGCTGCTCGAAGCTCCCGACCTGCTGTTGCTCGACGAGCCCACGAATCATCTGGACGCCGAGTCGATCCTGTGGCTCGAGCACTTCCTGCACAACTACGAGGGCGCGGTGCTTGCCGTCACACACGATCGCTACTTCCTGGATAACGTTGCCGAGTGGATCTGCGAGGTCGACCGCGGTCACCTCTATCCCTACAAGGGCAACTACTCCACGTATCTGGAGACCAAGGCCGCCCGTATCGAGGCGCAGGGCAACCGCGACGCCAAGCTCGCCAAGCGCATGGAGGCCGAGCTCGAGTGGGTGCGCAGCTCGCCCAAGGCCCGTCAGGCCAAGAACAAGGCCCGTCTGGCTCGCTACGAGGAGATGGAGGCCGAGGCCCGCGCAAGCCAGAAGCTCGACTGGACCGACATCCGCATCCCTGTGGGCCCGCGTCTGGGCAACAAGGTGCTCGAGGCCCATCACCTGCACAAGGAATTCGATGGCCGTGTGCTCATCGACGACCTTTCGTTCACCCTGCCGCGCAACGGCATCGTGGGCGTCATCGGCCCCAACGGTGTCGGTAAGACCACGCTGTTCAAGACGATTGTGGGTCTGGAGCCGCTGACTTCGGGCGAGCTCGAGGTGGGCGAGACTGTCAAGATTTCTTACGTCGACCAGAACCGTTCCGGCATCGACCCCGATAAGAACCTATGGGAGGTCGTCTCGGACGGCCTGGACCACATGATGGTCGGCGAGACCGAGGTTCCGAGCCGCGCGTATGTGGCGAGCTTTGGCTTTAAGGGCCAGGACCAGCAGAAGCGCGCTGGCGTGCTCTCCGGCGGCGAGCGCAACCGTCTGAACCTGGCGCTTACGCTCAAGCAGGGCGGCAACCTGCTGCTTCTCGACGAGCCCACGAACGACCTCGACGTCGAGACGCTGTCCTCGCTCGAAGCGGCGCTGCTCGAGTTCCCGGGCTGCTCGGTGGTCATTAGCCACGATCGTATGTTCCTGGACCGCGTCGCCACGCACATTCTAGCGTGGGAGGGCACCGACGAGAATCCGGGCAACTGGTATTGGTTTGAGGGCAACTTCGAGGCCTATCAGGCCAACCGCATCGAGCGCCTTGGCGAGGACGCAGCCCAGCCGCATCGTATCCACCGCAAGCTCACGCGCGATTAGATCGTTACGCGGTTTTCCAAACCGCGTAACTGCTCGACGCTGCGCGGGTCGCAAGCACCCCATCTTGCCGTTCAAGCCGTCGCTCGCGTACCGAAGTACGCGTCGCTCCTCTTTCACGGCAACCTGGGGCACTTGCGGCCCGCTCGCTGTTGGTTACGCAACATCAACAAATAAAAACGGCTCAAATCCTGATTTGGATTTGAGCCGTTTGTCGTTACTGCTCGGGTTCTTCGACTTTATCGATGGTCCAGGTGGCTCCGAGACCGCCGGTGGTGTTGCGGCGGATGCGCACGGCAACCTCGTGGCGCTCGCCGTCCTGCGTGTAGCGCAGGGGGAAGCTTGCGCGGTTTCGCGCGGCCTCGATGGTACCGCGCTCGCGGGCGATCCAGTAGTACTCGCCGACGATGCCGAGGGTATCGGCGTCGTAGGGGAGATAGGTCGACAGCTGGTGTAGCAACGGACCGGGGCAGAAGACCTCAGTTGCGAAATCGACGGGGAAGTCCTCGGGGATGGCGGGCGCTACGGGTGCGGGGGTTGGGGCCTCTGCGAGTACCGAAGCCGGTGCCGGTGCGGGAATTTGGTCGCAAGCAGAGGCGGGCACGGATTCGATGACGGGTGCGAACTCCAGCGTCGTCTTCGGCTTGATTGTGGAATCTGCGGGCTTCACGGTGACGGGCGCGTCTGCAGCTTCAGTTTCAACCTCAACCTGCGTCGCGCTCTCATTCTCGACGCTCGACTTTGCCTCGATGGGCGTGGATGCCATGGTGGTGATGCCGGCGTTGGCGTTCTCGGGGTCATAGACGACCGTGAGCGAGATGGCGGGCTGCGGCGTCTCGGGCTCCGGCGCCGACTCGGTAGCGCCTTGATTGGCGGGCTCGTCGGACTGATCGCCCTCGGCCTCGTCGCCAAAGACATCGCTGTTTTGGAATGCAGACGTCTCGGGTTGGATAGCGGCTTCTTCGGTTGTCGACTTGGGCGCTTCGTTGAGCTCCACAGTGGCTTCCTGCTCGGATATGACTTCGGGATCGGTCGATGCGGCGATTTCGGTTCCTGCTGTTACCTCAATAGCGGCTTCGATCTCTGTCTCGGGCTCGGGTTCCGGCACGGCTTCAACCATGACTTCGGGCTCGGGACGCTTAACGTGCTTGGGACGCACGGCCTTGAGGTCCTTCTCACCGCGCTTTTTCTTTTTGTAGGACTGCTTGGCGCCCTTGGCAGCCTTGGGCTTGTCCTCGCCCTTGGCAAGGGCGGCATCCCAGGCCTCGTTGGCGATGACGGTGGCATACAGGCGGCCGCCCTTAAAGACGGTCAGCTTAATGCAGTCGTTGAGCTCCTCGAGCAGCTCGCGCGTGGACTCGAAGCCCAGGTCATAAGCGGTCATGTCGCCGGCGGCGAGCGCCTCCTCGACCTGTGTCATAAACGTTTGCTTGCCGCATCCGATTGCATCGCGTAGCAGGCGATACAGATAGATGTGGTTGCCCAGCGATAGCGTGGGCCTAACTATTGTCTTGCTCATGGCAAATCTCCTCTTTACATATGTAAAGCATCTTACCATCGCATAGCGTTCGCCATGGCGGCGCCCAAGGCAAACGGGCGCGAACCGCTTTCGATTCGCGCCCGTTGTATAGGTCGGTTATCTATGAGAGGCAAATGTGCTTAGTTGCCCGATGCCGTGCCTTGGCTCGAGTTGTCAGATGCCGTGCCGGACGCGGTTCCGCTCGAGCTGTTCGAGCTGTTGGTGTTGTTGCTGTCTGCTGTGCCCGTTCCCGAAGTGGTGTCGCTCGTCTGGCCGCCCGTGCTCGGCTGCGAACCGCCAGTCGTTTGGCTTGAGTCGGTCGTGCCGGACGGCGTGCTGCTGTTGGCCGTAGAGGAATCGGTGCCCTGCGATTGGTTTTGGGTGTTCGAGGACGAATTGGCAGAGGTAGAACTGTCTTGCGTATCGTCCGTCTGCGCCTGCTGATCCTGCGACTGGGTGTTGCCATTTGCATCGCTCTCGGTCGTGCGCGACGAAAGGATTGGCTCGGGTCGCTCGCCCAGGCCCTCACCGGCGGTGGTGATAAGGATGGCGCCGGCGCAAGCGATGACCGCGACGATGGCGATGGCGATCGAGAAGACGATGACCTTCTTTTGCGTCTGGCTGCGCTCTGCCGCGGCCTTGGCGCGAAGGCTGTTAGGGGCGACGCGCGCCGTGGTCGCGCGTCCCGCAACCTGGCGCATTTCCTGCGTGGTCGCGGCGCCACCTAGGTGCTCCTCGGCATTAAGCTCAACGGGCTCATAGGCGCCGGCAGGGTAGTCGACGGCGGTGTGCGTACCTTTGAGGGCTTCGGCGCTGGCAGAGATAAAGTGGCGGTAGACCTGCGAGGACACAACGGTGATGACCGAGCTCACGGCGGCACCAATTACTGAACCGGCGATACCGATCTTGGAAGCAAGCGCGACGCTCGTGGCGGCGGCTGCGGCGCCGGCGATGATCTGGGGAATGGAAATGTCATCGAACAGGCCCTTTTTGGGCGCGATGGCCATGGTCTGTCCGATGGAATGGTTCTCGTGCACGCCGTTGTTGAGCGCGGCCGGTGTCATGACGCGCGTGCGCGGCGCGTCGGTGTACTTGGTTGTCATACGGGGTCCTCCCGGTGTAAATCTGCTTCGTTTCATGTAGCCATCAGGGTACCCACCAGATGTGAATCGTACGTGACATTTAACAGATACCATCAACTCATCAATAGCTCACCAAGTTGGTGGGATGCGGTTACACCCGGCGGTTGAACTACAATAGGGCTTGCTAATTGTGTTGAATGGCGTCTACGCACGGGAGCGCTCTTATGAATCTTCACCTTTCTCAGTCTGATGGCTTTTTGCGTGTGGCGGCGGCCTCGCCGCGGATTCGCGTGGCCGATGTCGAGGGCAATGCCGAGGTTGCGCTGGCAGCTGTTCGCGAGGCTGCCGAGCGCGGCGTTCGCGCGCTGGTGCTGCCCGAGCTCAACTTGAGCGGCTATACCGCGGCCGACCTGTTCCATAACCGCACGCTGTTGCATGCCTGCGAGGCTGCTCTGGTGCATATCCTCGATGAGACTCGTGAGCTGCCGATTGTCTTTACCGTTGGTCTTCCCGTTGCGGTGGCCGAGAATATCTACAACTGCGCCGCCGTGTGCTGCGCGGGCGAGCTTTTGGGCCTCACGGCCAAGAAGTATCTGCCCAACTATGGCGAGTTCTACGAGCGCCGCTGGTTTGCTCCGGCGCCCGCAGATCCTGTGTGGGTCGAGTTTGCCGGTCAGGGTCCGGTTCCGTTGGGTTCGGGGCTTGTCTACCGCTGCTGTGATGAAGGTGCCGAGGATATGGTGCTGGGCGTTGAGGTCTGCGAGGATCTGTGGGTGCCGGCGCCCCCTTCGACCGAGATGGCGCTTGCTGGTGCGACGGTGATCCTCAACCCGTCGGCCTCGGACGAGATTATCGGTAAGGCAGACTATCGCCGCAGCCTCATCTCCAATCAGAGTGCGCGCCTCTACTGTGCCTATGCCTATGCAGACGCGAGCGAGGGCGAGTCCACGACCGATATGGTCTTTGCGGGCGAGAACCTCGTCTACGAAAACGGCTCTAAGCTGGCGGCGACGAAGCTCCTTACCTGCGATATGGCGGTTGCCGATGTTGACCTCGACCGTCTGGTTGCCGAGCGCCGTCGCTCGACGACGTGGAGACGCGCGGACGATGCGCCGGGGGCCACAGCCGTTGAGTTTTCGTTTGAGGGCGTGCTGGCCAAAGAGCCTGTCCTGCGCGATGCGTTCGACATCGACCGCGTCTTCCCCCGCGCGCCCTTTGTGCCGGCCGACCATGGCGACCTGGCCGAGCGTTGCGAGACCATCCTCAATCTGCAGACTGCGGGCCTCAAGACCCGCCTTGCCCACACAGGTACCAAGACTGCGGTCATCGGCCTTTCGGGTGGCTTGGACTCCACGCTGGCTCTGCTTGTGACCGTGCGTGCCTTCGATGCGCTGGGGCTGCCGCGCACGGGTATCACGGCGGTCTCCATGCCCGGCTTTGGCACCACGCACCGCACCAAGTCCAATGCCGAGTCGCTTGCCCGCGACCTGGGTGTGAGCTTCCGCGAGGTTTCGATCCACGCGGCTGTGGAGCAGCACTTCAAGGACATTGAGCACGACCCGGCAGTTCAGGACGTGACCTACGAGAACAGCCAGGCCCGCGAGCGTACGCAGATTCTGATGGATCTTGCCAACCAGGCTGGCGGTTTTGTCATCGGCACGGGCGACCTGTCGGAGCTGGCGCTCGGCTGGGCTACCTATAACGGCGACCACATGAGCATGTACGCCGTTAACGCGAGCGTACCCAAGACGCTCGTGCGTCACTTGGTGCGCTATGCCGCCGATGTCTTTGGCGGGCGTATTGCCGAGGTCTTGCTCGACATCCTCGATACGCCGGTGTCCCCCGAGCTTCTGCCGCCCACGGGCGATGGCGAGATTGCACAGAAGACCGAGGATTTGGTGGGGCCGTACGAGCTGCACGATTACTTCCTCTATTACCTGCTGCGTTTTGGCTTTGAGCCGGGCAAGATCTACCGCATGGCGCTCAAGAGCTTCGAGGGCGTCTACGACGCCAAGACCGTCCACACGTGGCTGCGTACGTTCTATCGTCGCTTCTTTGCCCAACAGTTTAAGCGCAGCTGCCTGCCCGATGGCCCCAAGGTGGGCTCGGTGACGCTCAGCCCGCGTGGCGATTGGCGTATGCCGAGTGACGCCAGCTCACGTCTGTGGCTCGCACAGATCGACGCGCTCAATGCAATTGACTAAGGTTGGCTAAATTGAACCAATACGGGGGTTGCAAGCGTTACACTTTTGCAATCTGATGGCCCGTATCGCGCGGCGCTCTTGTCGGAGCGCCGCGTTTTTTATATCGAAAGGTGGCACCATGCAGGCATCGCAGCGTCTCGATCGCTTTGGCGCGGAGGTCTTCGCCTCGCTCAACAACAAGCTTCTCGCGCTGAAGGCTCAGGGCAAGACCATTTACAACATGAGCGTGGGCACGCCCGACTTTAAGCCGTACGGCCACGTGGTCGATGCGCTCACACAAGCCGCCCAGGATCCCGAGATGTGGAAGTATGCCCTGCGTGACCTGCCCGAACTCAAGCAGGCCGTGTGCGATTACTATGAGCGTCGCTTTGGCGTTTCGGGCATTACGCCGTCCATGGTGCAGTCGTGCAACGGCACGCAGGAGGGCGTGGGCCATTTGGGCCTGGCCCTGCTCGATCCGGGCGACACCATTCTGGTTCCCGATCCGTGCTACCCGGTCTTTGAGGCGGGTGCCAAGATCGCCGATGCCAAGCTCGAATACTATCCGCTGGTTGCCGAGCATAATTACCTGCCCTATGTGGCGGGCATCGATCCCGAGGTGGCCGATCGTGCCAAGTACATGATCGTGTCGCTGCCCGCCAACCCGGTGGGCTCGGTGGGCACGCCCGAGATCTACGAGGAGATCATCGCTTTCGCCCGCGAGCACGACCTGCTGATCGTCCATGACAACGCATACTCCGACATCGTGTTCGACGGCGAGCCGGGCGGCAGCTTCTTGCAGTATCCCGGTGCGCTTGAGGTGGGCGTGGAGTTCTTCTCGCTCTCCAAGTCGTTTAATGTCACCGGTGCCCGCATTGGCTTTTTGGTCGGTCGCGAGGATGTGGTCTCGGCCTTTGCCAAGCTGCGCGGCCAGATCGACTTTGGCATGTTTTTCCCGATCCAGAAGGCCGCCATCGCCTGCCTGAACGGTCCGCGCGATGAAGTCGAGGCGCAGCGTCTGAAGTACCAGGAGCGCCGCGACGCCCTGTGCGACGGTCTTGAGGGCTTGGGCTGGGAGCGCCCCAACGCGCATGGCTCTATGTTTGTGTGGGCCAAGCTTCCCGGTGGCCGCACCGATTCCATGGCGTTTTGCGAGGAGCTCATGGAGAAGGCCGGCGTTGTGGTGACGCCGGGCGCGAGCTTTGGTCCTTCGGGCGAGGGGCACGTGCGCATGGCGCTGGTCTTGCCGCCCGACCAGATCGCTTTGGCTGTCGAGGCCATTCGCGAGGCGGGCCTGTATTAGAAAGCTATTTCGCCTCGTCAATAGCCCGAAACCGATTTCGTGCAGTTATTTTACGAATCCTGCAAACAATTTCGGTAAACGGTCGATTTTTGGCTGCGAATAGGAGCATAATCAAAGTCCCGATTGGATGTATTGGGATTACGACAAGCCGCTCGGGTCGTTCCCGGGCGGCTTGTTTGTGGAGAGAGATGGGAGTTTCTAATGGTTAACGAGAAGAAGGTCGCTATCGTCGGCTGCGGTTTCGTCGGTTCGTCTTCGGCGTTCGCGCTGATGCAGAGCGGTCTGTTCTCCGAAATGGTCCTCATCGACGTGGACAAGAACCGCGCCGAGGGTGAGGCCCTGGATATCGCGCACGGCATGACGTTTGCCGAGCCGATGAAGATCTACGCCGGCGATTATTCCGATGTCGCCGACGCCGCCATGATTGTTGTCACCGCTGGCGCTGCCCAGAAGCCCGGTGAGACTCGCCTGGACCTGGTCAACAAGAACGTCAACATCTTTAAGTCCATTATTCCCGAGATTAAGAAGTCTGGCTTTGACGGTATTCTGCTCATCGTCTCCAACCCGGTCGATGTTCTGACTTATGCCGCCATCAAGATGTCCGGCTTGCCCGAGGGCCATGTCATCGGCTCCGGCACCGTGCTCGACACCGGCCGTCTGCAGCAGATGCTTGGCGCCCACGTCGAGGTTGACCCGCGCGACGTTCAGGCCTACGTCATGGGTGAGCACGGCGACTCCGAGTTTGTCGCTTGGTCCAGCGCTCAGGTTGCCGGCGTTCCGCTGAACACCTTCTGCGAGCTTCACGGCCACCTGGAGCATGAAGCCGCCGAGAAACGTATCGCCGAGGACGTCAAGAACTCCGCCTACACCATCATCGAGAAGAAGCACGCCACCTACTATGGTGTCGCCATGGCCGTCAAGCGCATCTGCACCGCCGTCATGCGCGATGAGCAGACCGTTCTGCCCGTCTCCTCGCTCATGGTGGGCGAGTACGGCCTGTCCGATCTTGCCATCTCTATGCCGACCGTCGTTGGCCGCGACGGCGTTGTCTGCCGCGTCCCCGTGCCGCTGGACGATGACGAGCAGCATGAGCTCACCGCCTCCGCCAAGGCCCTCAAGGACATCATCGACAGCGTCGACTTCTCCTGCTAAATCAAGCTCGCTAGAGCGAAAAGCTACAATGAAGGCGTCCGGGTCCACGCGGCCCGGGCGCTTTTTTGGTGCAAAGTAACCTGACCCCAATGCACTATAGTCGATGGGAGGGCCATGTCGGATTCGCCTAATTTTTTGACCTATGCCCAGACGGCGTTTGATCCGTTTGAGGAGCGGCCGTTCTGCGCGGTGGATAGCCTGGTCTTTGCGTGGTTGTCCTATTTGCGTTTGCCGGGTGATATGGCGGAGCTGACGAACTGGCAGGGCCTAGACGTACGCGAGCTGCTGCGTGCCGAGTGCTATCGGGACATGATTGACGACTTGTGGGACCCGGAGGGGAGCAGGGCCTTGTTGGAGGCCGTGGCAGCAAGTCCTCGCTACCGTGGCGTGCACGTTTGCGGCTATCGTGCTGTGAGCGATGTGGTGGCGACGGAGCAGTTTGCAGCCATGGCGTTCCGGTTTCCGGCGGGGTTTAGTTACCTTTCCTTCCGGGGGACCGACAGCACGATTGTGGGTTGGAAAGAGGACTTTAACATGGCGTTCCGGTGTCCTGTGCCGGCCCAGGAATCCGCGGCACGTTATGTGGACGAGGCGGCGGATGCGATTGACGGGCCGCTTTTGTGCGGAGGTCATTCCAAGGGTGGAAACCTTGCGGTGTACGGTGCGGCGATGTGCTCCGATGTCGCCCGTGAGCGAATCGAACGGGCGTATTCCCATGATGGTCCGGGCTTCGTCGAGGAGTTTCTGAACGGAAACGCCTTTGCCGATCTTTCCGGTCGAATCGACAAGACGCTACCTCGGTCGTCGATCTTTGGCATGATGTTCGAGACACAGGAGGACTATGCCATCGTTGAGAGCACCGAGTTCAGCCTGCTGCAACACAATCCCTTTAGCTGGGTGGTTGATGGTCGCGACTTCGTGTACTGCGAGCGCCTGTCCGCCGGTGCTCGATACGTTGATGGCTCTATTCGCGAGATGCTGCTTGCAGTGTCGCCTAGCGAGCGCGAGCGTTTTGTAGATGCGTTGTTCTCCGTGTTTGAGGCTACGGGTGCTGAGCGGTTTGCGGATATCGCTGGGAATCTGCGCGAGAGCCTGCCCGTGATGCTCCAGGCTGCGCAAGGCTTTGACAAGGATACGCGACGCTTTGTCTCGCAGACCATCGCGGCAATCCTTAAATGCGCACTGCTGCCCAAACGACCCCAGATCGACATGCCCGCTGCCGGCAAGAGTTTGGCAGAACAGCTCGAGGCTTGGCAGTCCGAGCTCCTGCGCTAGCCATTGGTGCAAAGCAACCTGTCCCCGATGCACCGATCTTCGATGCGCCTGGGGCGGGCTCGACCGCTATACTGGTTCGTGCCGAAATCGATCTAGAACGGAATGCCGTATATGAAAATCAATCACGCGATTCTGCATATCCTGGACTTTGACTCTGCCGTCAACGTCATGAGCCAGCGCGAGTTGGATATCGAGAGCCGTACCGTGCGCAACTTCGTGACAACGCATCTGCGCCGCGCGCGTACCTCGGCCGACAATAAACGTGCCACGTTTGCCGAGAACTCTGCGTTTGGCGGCGAGCTCAAGGGCTATTTCTTTGGCGAGCGCGAGTTCGTGGACCTGTCGCAGCAGATTGCGGAGTTTATTTCCTCCGAGCTCACCAAAGCCGAGAAAGCCGAGTCCACCGACGTGCTCGTGGCCGATTTTGACGACGATGAGGATGCCCGCTGGTTTGCCGTGATGCTGCTGGGCTCCAAGCAGGCTTTTATGCACGAAGTGGGCCGCGAGGAGGGGGAGGTGCGCAACGACATCGCGCGCCACTACGCCATTCTGCCAAACCCCTCGCAAAAGGTGCCGAGCTATGCCATCGTGCGCGCGAGTACCATGGAGATCGGCTACGTGGACAAGAAGCGCAAGATTGCCGGCGAGGACCGTATGCTTATCCCCGATGGCCTGCTGCAGTGCGACACGGGCGTATCGGGCAAGGAGGTCATCGACACCGTGACGCGTGTGGTCGAGGAAGTCGCCGAGGAGCACGGTGCCAACACGGCTATAGCGCTCGCTAAGGTTAAGGCTGCCGTTGCCGAGAAGGTCGAGGATGACGAGGAGCTGCCGCCTTGGGATATCGTCGACGAGGTCTTTGAGGACGAACCGGTTATCAAGGAGAGTGTGCGCGCGGCACTGACCGAGGAGAAGGTGCCTGAGCGTGTGCCCGTGGAGCGCAAGCAGGTCGAACGCGCGGCGGTGCGCAATCATAAGATCCGTACCGACACGGGTATCGAGATCAGCTTCCCGGCCGAGATGGGCTCGAACTCCGAGTACATCGAGTTTGTCAACGAACCCAACGGCCTTATCTCCATCGAGCTCAAAAACATCGGCAGCATCGAGAACCGATAAACTGCGCTTGGACGCTGCGGAAAACAAAAAGGCCGAAACCCTTCGGGACTTCGGCCTTTTTTGTTTTCGGCTTGGTTGCCGACATTGCGTCGTAGGTTGAGCATACGCCAGCGAAAACGCCCCTAGGCGAGCAAGGTGACGTGAAAGAGGAGGGCATTGACCTTCTGGTCATGCCCGACGATTGAACGTCAGATTGCCGCTTAGGGGCGTTTGCAGCGTCGACCGGTCCGTCGTTCGTCAGAACGACGGAACCAAAGGTGCAGCGTCAACTAGTTACGCGGTTTGGTAAAACCGCGTAACCCTAGAGTTGACGTAAGCCCTCTTCGAGGCCGGTCTTGCTGTCGGTCTGGGCGTCGCGCATCTTGATGACGCGGGCGGGAACACCGGCCACGACGGCGCCGGCGGGGACGTCCTCGACGCATACGGCACCGGCAGCCACGACGGCGCCCTTGCCCACGCGCACGCCCTCCAGGACCACGGCGTTGGCGCCAATCATGACATCGTCCTCGATGATGACGGGCGTGGCGCTCGCGGGCTCAACGACGCCTGCCAGTACGGTGCCGGCTCCGATGTGGCAGTTCTTGCCCACGGTTGCGCGGCCGCCCAGGACGGCGCCCATATCAATCATAGAGCCCTCGCTGATAACGGAGCCGATGTTGATGATGGCGCCCATCATGATGACGGCGCGGTCGCCGATCTCGACGCGGTCGCGGATGATCGCGCCCGGCTCGATGCGGGCGTTGATGCCCTTAAGGTCGAGCATGGGGACGGCGGAGTTGCGGCAGTCATTCTCGACGTCGTAGTAGTCGATGGAGTCGGCATTGGCATCGAGGATGGCCTTGAGCTCATCCCAGTCGCCAAAGACGGTCTTGCCACGACGACCGCCGTAGACGTGTGCATTGCCCCACTGGACCTTCATGCCCGGCTTCTCGCGCACGTACAGCTTGACGGGCGTCTTTTTGGGCGCGGTGGCGATGTAGTTGATAATCTCCTGTGCATCCATCTCGGCTGCGCTGCTCATTTGCTATCTCTCCTTTGGGTGGATTCGGTTGATACCTGGTTAGGCAAACATGACCTGGTCGAACGTATAGAAGCCGTGCTCACGGGTGACGAGCTTCTGCGCGGCCGCCAAGGCGCCGTTGACAAAGATCTGACGGCTCGTGGCGCGGTGGGTGAGCGTGACCTCCTCGTCCTGGCCAAAGAAACTCACCTCGTGCACGCCGGCGACGGTGCCGCCGCGCAGCGAGTGCATGCCGATTTCCTTGGGATCGCGAGCGCCGCACATGCCCTCACGACCGTAAACAGGATGATAGCCAGCCTCGGGCTCGGCTTCGACGACGGCGTCGAGCAGCAACTTGGCTGTGCCGCTGGGGGCATCGACCTTTTGGTTATGGTGCGTCTCGACGATTTCGCAGTCAAAGCCGGGCAGTTCGCGCGTGGCCTGTGCTACCAGATGACGCAGGGCTGCGATACCGATGGAGTAATTGCCGGAGTGCATGACGCGGGTGCTCTGGCCCAGCTCGCGCAGGCGGTCCATCTGATCGGGTGTGTAGCCCGTGGTGCCCGAGACCAACGCGGCACCCGTGCGCTCGACATAGGTGACGATGGCATCGAAGGTCACGACGTTCGAGAAGTCGATGATGACGTCGGCTGCCGGGGCGCTCTCGAGCTCGGACAGATCAAAACCGATCTGGGCGACGATATCAAAAACGGGCTGACCGGCGGCGTCGACAACGCCCTCGGCGGTGGTGCGGATGAGCGAGCCCATGCGGCCCGTTCCCATAATGACGGTCTTAATCAAGCAGACCAGCTCCCTTCAGAGCATCGGTAAGTGCAGCGCGCGTGTCGTCTGCCATGGGGCATAGAGGCATGCGGTAGTTTGCCTCGATCATACCCATCTGAGCAAGCGCTTCCTTGACGGGGATGGGGTTGACCTCGCTAAAGAGGGCATTGATGAGCGGCTGGCCGGCAATCTGGATATCGCGGGCGCGCGCCACGTCACCGTCCAGATAGGCGCGGCACATGTCATGCACAAGCTGCGGCTGAATGTCGGCCCACACGCTGATGGTGCCCGAGGCGCCCAGGCTCATGAGCGGCACGGTGAGCGCATCCTCGCCCGAGTACATGCGGAAGTCGTCGGACAGCAGGTGGGCGATCTTGGCCGCGTAGGCGACGTTGCCCGAGGCTTCCTTGATGCCCATGATGTTGGGGTGCGCGGCCAAGCGCTCTACGTTGCGCTCGCTGATGCCGCAGCCGCAGCGGCCGGGGATGTTGTACAGGATGCAGGGGATGTCCACAGCATCGGCGACGGTCTTAAAGTGCTGATAGATACCCTCTTCATTGGACTTGTTGTAGTAGGGGGTGATGAGCAGCAGGCCGTCGGCTCCCAAGCCCTGGTAGGTGAGCGACTTGGTGAGCATCGTCTGCGTGGAGTTGGAGCCCGAGCCGGCGATGACGGGGACGCGTCCTGCAACATGCTTGACCACGGCGGCGACGACGGAGTTGTCCTCGTCATCGGTCATCGTGGCGCTCTCGCCGGTGGTGCCCAGGGTGAGGATGGCGTCGGTGCCGTTTTGCAGGTGGAAATCGATAAGGTGCTCAAGCGCGTCAAAGTCGACACTGCCGTCCTTTTTAAACGGCGTGACAAGGGCGACGATTGAGCCCTCGAGATTGCGGATATCCATGTTCTTCTCCTTCGCTTCCGCGATCTGGACGCGTTTGTTCCATTGGGCGGCGACTACTAGGCGCTCGTCCTGAGCGCGACGGCGGGCGCTTTCGGCGCGCGATTTGGCCAGCAGCTCGCGGCCGCACGGCAGCACGTCGAGCGTGGCAAAGTAATCGCCCGGGCGCTCGGCGCGGCGGATGAGGTCGGCCGCGCCATCGGGGCGCAGCAGGACCTCGGCGGAGCGCAGACGTCCGTTGTAGTTGTAGCCCATGGAGTAGCCATGCGCACCGGTATCGTGGATTACAAGCAGGTCACCCATGTCGATATGCGGCAGCTTGCGATCGATAGCGAACTTGTCGTTGTTCTCGCATAGGTTGCCCGTGATGTCATAGGTGTTCGTGACGGGCGCTGTGGCCTTGTCGGCGCCGCCCGGCTGACCCATCACCGTAATGTGGTGGTAGGCGCCATACATGGCAGGGCGAATCAAATCGACGGCGCTTGCATCGACACCGATATAGTCCTTGTAGATCTGCTTCTCGTGGATGGCCTTGGTGACCAGGCAGCCGTAGGGGCCCAACATAAAGCGGCCCATCTCGGTGCAGATGGCCACATCGCCCATGCCGGCGGGAACCAGGATCTCGTCGTATGCCGCGTGTACTCCCTCGCCGATGGCGCGAATGTCGTTGGCCTGCTGCTCGGGCAGGTAGGGGATGCCGACGCCGCCGGACAGATTGATGAAGGCGACGTGTGCGCCGGTCTCGCGCTCCAAGCGCACGGCGAGCTCAAAGAGGATGCGCGCGAGCTTGGGGTAGTAGTCGTTGGTGACAGTGTTGCTGGCAAGGAATGCGTGGATGCCAAAGTCCTCGGCGCCCTTGGCCTTGAGCATGCGGAAGGCCTCGAAGAGCTGCTCGGTGGTCATGCCATATTTGGAGTCGCCCGGGTTGTCCATGATGCCGTTGGAGAGCTGGAACAGGCCGCCTGGATTAAAGCGGCAGCTGACCGTCTTGGGGATGGGCCCCGCAACGCGCTCAAAGAACTCGATGTGGCTGATGTCGTCAAAGTTGACGATGGCACCCAGCTTGTCGGCGAGCTCAAAGTCGGCAGCCGGCGTGTCGTTGGACGAGAACATGATGTCGTGTCCCGTGATAC
>JAXKHW010000308.1:0-10283 GCA_036549635.1 Collinsella sp.
ATCTGCTTTTGCAGGTCATCGAGTTTGGTGCGGGCGTCGTTGTAGGCGCTCGTGGCGGCTTCGATCTTCTGCTGGGCTGCGGAAAGCTGGTCCTGCGTTGCCTGCGAGGCGGCATACGCCGCAACGGGGGAGAGCATCGGCGTGGCCGTCAGCGCAACGGCGAGCACGGCGCTCGTGATGATACGAGCCGGCTTCGACGCAATGAACGCTGCGGTGCGATGATTCGAATGCTGCATCCAGTCCCTCTGCAATCAATCGTAGGTTATGGTTCGAACGGTATTCTACTACTGCTTTCGACCTCAACTTGAACCTTAAAGGTTCCAAAGGGTCAAGTTGAACTTGAGGCTTTGGCTTTGACCTGCAGTTATGATGAATTGTTGAGAAACCATAGAGTTCAACTTTAACGTTACAGAGCTCTGTTTGAGAGGAGTTTTGGGCTGTAAAAGCCATCTCAACGTGGGGTTTTATAACTACAGCGTGCCCTTCTGGCGAGCCTGCTCAATCTCTTCGAGGGCCTCGGCGGGGGTGAACGAACAGGTGGCGTCGCCGAGCTTGACTACCTGGATTTCGTCACCGGCGTTGGCCTCTCCGCCCTTTAGTACCACGCCGAAAACGCCCTCGTGGGGAAAGATGCAGTCGCCGGCGAGATAGTAGATGGCACAACGGGTGTGGCAGACCTTGCCGATTTGGCTGATTTCGACGAGCACGTCGCTTCCAAGCTTGAGCTGTGTGCCCAAAGGGAGCGAGAGCAGGTTGATGCCCCGGGTTGTGAAGTTCTCCCCAAAGTCACCCTCGTGTACGTCGAGCCCGCGTGCCTGCGCCGTCTGGATGGACTCCGCGGCTAAAAAAGAGACCTGGCGGTGCCAATGCCCGGCGTGCGCATCGGTGGCGAGGCCAAATTGCTCTATAACGGTGTCGCGTCCATCGGCGACGGGCGACTTGCGAGTGCCCTTGTGTACCGACGTGTTGATCGAGACGATGTGGGCGGGTCCGTTGTAGGCGTCGTTTGCCGTGCACAGGGGAGCGGTCGCTTTCGCACGTTTCGCCAGCTCGCGCCTCGTGGCATTGAGGATGGGATTATCGGTCGGATGGTCTTGGGGCACGTGCGCGCCTTTCGCTCGAGGATGTCAATACACTGAATCCTACAACAATGGTAGGTTCATTGCCCGTTGTCATACAACGGTGAGCGCCGTCTTCGTGCTGGCCTTCGTGCTGGACGATTACGTCGATTGCCATAGATACGGTGGAGCTTTGGGCGCCGGCGGCTTGGCACGCTAGAATAAATCAGTTGCGCAAAGACCGCCCGTTGTGTGGGCAGTTCATGATAGGAAGTTTCCATGGCATTGCAATTTACAGAGCGCGAGTTCATTCCCGTGCTGCTTGGTGGCGACATCAACGCCTATTCGGTGGCGCGCGCCTTCTACGAGGAGTACCAGGTCAAGAGTCTGGTCTTTGGCAAGTATCAGACGGGTCCCGCGTACCGCAGCCAGATTATCGACTACACGCCCAACGTGGATATCGACACCATGCCCGTGATGCTCAAAACCGTCAACGGCATTGCCCAAGCGCATGCCGACAAGACTATTGTCCTTGTGGGCTGCGGCGACAACTATGTCGCTCTCGTGGCTCAAGCCAAGGATGCTCATGAGCTGGCGGATAACATCGTCGCTCCCTACGCGCCCTACAGCATGCTCGAGCAGTGCCAGAAGAAGGAGATCTTCTACGAGCTGTGCGAGAAGCATGGCGTGCCCTATCCACACACGTTTACCTTTACCAAGGCGATGCTCAATGCTCAGGGTGAGGCGCCTGCCGAAGTGCTCGACCAGATCGATTTTCCTTACCCGATGATTCTGAAGCCTTCTGACGGCATCATGTGGTGGCAGCATGAGTTCGAGGGCCAGAAGAAGGCCTATGAGATTGTCGACCGCGCCGAGCTGGAACAGGTCATTCGCGATTCGTATGCCAGCGGCTACACCGACGATCTGATCTTGCAGGATCGCGTGCCCGGCAACGACGAGTACATGCGCGTGCTCACCAGCTATTCCGACCGCAACGGTAAGGTCCGCATGATGTGCCTGGGCCATGTGCTGCTCGAGGAGCATCAGCCCCACGGTGTCGGCAACCATGCCTGTATCATTACCGAGCCTAACGACGAACTCATGGGCGGCGTGCGCAAGCTGCTCGAGGACCTTCACTTTGTGGGCTATTCCAACTTTGACGTTAAGTACGACGAGCGCGACGGCTCGTTTAAGTTCTTCGATTTCAACACGCGCCAGGGTCGCAGCAACTACTACGTTACCAACAGCGGCTTTAACGTTGCCAAGTATGTGGTGGACGAGTATGTGTTCAACCGCCCGTTTGAGCCGGAGTTTGTGACGGCGCAGGACGAGGCCCTGTGGATGGTCGTCCCCATGGGCGTCGTCGACAAGTACGTCAAGGATCCCGAGCTGCGCGCTAAGGTGCATCGCCTGGACAAGGAAGGTAAGGGCGCCGACCCTTCGTTTATGAAGGGCGACTTTGTCTTTAACCGCTGGCTGCGCATGTGGCACACCAAGCTGCGCCACTTTAAGCTGTTCAAGACGTATTACAAGTAGATGAGTGCGGCGCCCGTCCGGTTTGCATCGGGCGGGCGCGGGTATGATACGCGCAATTGCGCAAGCGTCACCAAGGAGGCGGCGATGGAAAAGCTGGGAGTTATCGGCGGCATGGGCGCCGAGGCCACGTCGTATTACTACGACCAAGTGGTGCGTCATACGGCTGCTGCCTGCGATCAGGAACATATCGACATGGTGGTGCTCTCCAAGTCGACCATGCCCGACCGCACGCTGGCCATTAAGACCGGCGAGCATGCCAAGCTGCTGGCGACCATGAAAGAGTGTGCCCGGGCACTCGAGTCGCTGGGCTGTGCGCACATTGCCATTCCCTGCAACACGTCGCACTACTTCTACGACCAGATCCAGTCGTTTACGAAGGTGCCGATTATCCACATGCCGCGTGAGTCGGTTCGTTATGCCCTTGCGGGTGCGGTGATGGGGGAGTGCGAGTTCGACCCCAACCTGAGTGTGCCGGCCGAGCCGGTGCATAAGATCGGCATCATGGGCACCGATGGCACCGTGGGCGCGGGCGTCTACGGCCGCGAATGTAAGGCTGCGGGTGTTGAGGTCGTCTATCCCAGCGAGAAACGTCAGAACGATGTGATGTCGCTTATCTACGATGATGTGAAGGCCGGACGTGAGCCCGATATGGATAAGTTCGACCGCGTGATGTGGGAGTTCGCCCGTAGCGGCTGCGACCGCGTCATTCTGGCCTGCACCGAGCTCTCGGTGCTGCAGAAGTACCGAGAGATGCCCGAGATCACCCTCGACGCCATGGATGTCCTGGTGCGCGAATCCATCATCCGCAGCGGCGCCCCCTACCGCCTCTAGCTTCCGACCTGTCAAAAAGGGACAGGTTAATTTTGGTAGGTTTTATCTGGTGAAACAGTAAGGCCTCGGCTCGTTTGGTGCGAGCCGAGGCCTTTTGCGTTGGGCGGTTGCTGTCAGTGGTGAACTAGAACAGGAAGCCGATGGCGATGAGGGCGATGCTGACGATGAGCACGGCGATGTCTAGGCCCTTGATGGGGTAGCGCTTGTACGAGCTGGCGCGCGTACGCAGATAGAAGCCGCGCTGTTCTGCCGCCAAGGCTGTGGCATCGGTCTTGCCCACGCTCGAGATGAGCAGCGGCACGCACAGTGGCAGCATGAGCTTAAGCTTCTTGATGGGGTTCTTGGTGTCGTACTCGACGCCGCGTGCGGTCTGCGCCTCCATGATGGCGTTCATCTCTTGACCAAACACCGGCACGAAGCGCAGCGCCGTGGTAAAAGTGAAAGCATAGCGATACGGCACGTGCAGCACCTCGACGCAGGCGTTGGCAAGGTCGTTGAGCTTGGTCACCATGAGCATGAGGATGAGTGGTAACGCCACACCCAGCAGGCGCAGGCAGGCCTTCGATCCTGTGATGAGGCCCGTGTCGGTGATAAAACCCCATACCACGTTGCCATCGCGCATAAAGGCCAGCTGGAGCACCAGCATGATAAGCGCGAGCGGAATCAGCAACTTGAGCAGCGAGAACAGACGGTCGACGACGCCGGCATAGGCAGCCAGCGCAAGGGTGAGTGCCAAAAAGCCCAGTAGCGCCACGTAGGTGTCGGACAAGAAGATGCCGACGATGATGGCGGCAGCGAGGCCCAGTTTGACGACGGGATTCAGGCGATGCAGCAGCGTATCGCCCGGCATGTAGTCGATGACGTTAACCACGGTGGACCATCTCCTTGGTAATTCGAACGACATCGGTGACCTCGCTCACCTGCGCAAAAGCGGGCGAGACGGAAGATGCCAGACGGCGCGAGAGTTCAATAACCTGAGGAGGCTCCACGTAGGCACGCCGCATGAGATCGATGTTCGAGAATAGCTCGTGCGTGCGGCCGCGGTCGAGGATGCGACCGTCGGCCATTACCACAATGCGCTCGGCAAAGTCGGAGACGACTTCCATATCGTGGCAGACCATGATAACGGCGCAACCGCGCTCGGCCATGGTACGCACCGTTTCCATGACGGTCATGCACTCGCGGTAATCAAGGCCGCTCGTGGGCTCGTCGAGCACGACGATCTTGGGCTCAACCACTACGACGGAGGCAAGCGCCACCATTTGTCGCTGGCCGCGCGAGAGCGAGAAGGGCGCCTCGTCGGCCGGCAAGCCAAAGCGGTCGATGACGAGCTGGGCGCGACGCAGGGCTTCGGCGCGGTCGATGCCGGCAAGTTCTAGACCAAAGGCGACCTCGTCGAGCACGGTGTCTTTGCAGATTTGGCGGTCGGGGTTCTGGAAAAGCGTTGCCACTTCGCGTGCGATGCGGCTCGTGGGAACCGATGCCGTGTCCAAGCCCGTAACGCGTACGCTGCCCGATGCGGGCTTGAGCAAACCCGTGAGCAGTTTGGTGAGCGTGGTTTTGCCGGCTCCGTTTTGGCCGACAATGCCCACGAGCTCGCCGGGGTAGAGCGTCAAGTTGAGGTCGTGAACGGCGGCTCCGCCATTGGGATAGGCAAACTCAACATGGTCGAAGGTGAGTACGGGTTCGGCGTCCTTGGCATGAGGGCGCAACGACGGTGCATGCGGGGAACCGGCGGGCGTCTGGGCTTCGATGGCCACGTGTGCGGGGTCGACTATGCCCGAAATCAGGCGCTCGGCCTCATCGACATCCAAGCAGGGGGTACCGCTTACCAGGCCATCAGCCTCGAGGCTATTGAAGATGCGCGTGACGCGAGGGCAGTCGACGCCGATGGCACGGAGCTCGTCGGTATGCGCGAAGACCTCGTGTGGCTCGCCCTGCAGCGCAATTTCGCCATGGTTGAGCACGAGCACGCGGTTGCAGTACTCCGAGAGCAGGGCGACCTTTTGCTCAACGACGACGATGGTGATTCCAAGTGTGCGGTTTGCCTCACGCAGCGTCTCGAAGACCAACGTGGAGCTGGCGGGGTCGAGTGCCGCGGTGGGCTCGTCTAGAACCAAGACGCGCGGACGCATGGCGAGGATGGCGGCGATGGCTACCTTTTGCTTCTGTCCGCCCGAGAGGGTGGCGATCTCGCGGTCGCGCAGGTCGCTGATGCCGACGGTCTCGAGCGTTTCGCTCACGCGCTGCTCGATCTGGTCGTGGGGAACGCCAAAGTTCTCGAGGCCAAAGAGCATCTCGTCCTCGACGACCGAAGCGACCATCTGCGTGTCGATATCCTGCAGCACGCTGCCGACGATTTGCGACACGTCGGTCAGCGAGACCTCGCAGGTGTCGTGGCCGTCAACCATGACGGACCCAAAGAACGTGCCGGTGTAGTGGTGGGGCACGGCACCCGACAGGCAGGCAGCAAGCGTGGACTTGCCGGCGCCCGAGGGCCCGATGATGCCGATGAAATCTCCCTTGTTCACGCTGAGCGAGATGTGGCTGAGCGCCTGCTCGGTTTGCGTGCCATAGGAGAACGAGACATCGTCGACGTTGATGATCGTTTTCATGGATACCTTTCATAGTCAATGGACGTTCTTACATGACCAGTCGTTTAAGAACGTCCCCAAAAGCTAGTCGTTTGGGACAGTCTTTGGTGGTGAAGCACGGAGACGGCTTTACGAGGGGCCCCAGGTTGGCGCGAGAAAGAGGAGCGAAGCGTACTTGGGTACGCGAGCGACGAATGAACGCCAAGATGGGGTGGCTCGTAAAGTCGAACGGGCTAGTTGAGCTTCAGGGCCTTCTGGATGGGCAAGTAGAGGGCGCCGACCAGAATGGCGTTAAAGACGGCGGTCATGGCGACGACGGGCAGCATGGCGGCGGCGAGCTCGCCTACCACGCCGAGCATGGCCATCTTGATGACCATGAAGATGGCGCCGGAGACAAAGGTGGTCAGGAAGGTTGCGACAATGGCGATGGCGGGCTTGACCTGACCGTTCTTGCCGGCGGCGTTGACGATGCCGGCCATGAGCATGGCGGCGATGCCCTCGGCGGCAAAATCAACGAACGGCGAAGTAGTGGTGATCTGGATCACGGCAGCCGAGATAAGGCCAATGACGAGCGCCTGGCCGATGTTGGGGCGAACGACCAGGATGGTGAGGCAGAAGGCCGAGATGATGAACTCGGGGCTGATCATGCCACCCGAGATGCCCGAGATGGCCTTGCCGACGGTGAAGTTGAGGATGAAGCCGGCGGCGAGCAGGATGGCGAGCAGGACGAGGGCGCGGACATCGAGTTTGCCGCGGTCGGCGGTCTGGACGGTGCGGGGCTGGGCGACGGTGGTGTTCTGAGACATGGTGAAAATCCTTTCGGAAGGGGAGTGCAAGAGAAAAGCGGAGGCGCGTGATGCGAATGCGATCGGGCTCGAGATAGAAAAAAGGCCCCCGGTCGAAACCGGAGGCCTTTCAATCACCTAGAGCGCAAAAACAGGCGTGAGGGACTCACTGTCGACCGATCGTATTCGCATCACGCCACCACCAGTTGTTGAGAGACTTCATCGTGTTCTTCATGTTGGTGGCTCCTTTCGTGATGCCGTGGCGCGGTCGCACCAAGTTGCTGTTGCGCTGCACTATAGCACAGCGAAGTGTGTGCGGGGAAATCTTTTTTGAAAAGATTTCAAGCGGGTTTCCCGCCGGTCAAAAGGCGGGTTAAGCGGGCGAGGTGACTCATGTGCCCCGCCCGCTCAGCTAGGACATGAGGGTCTTAGGCCTTCTTGCGACGATAGATCACGTAGACGCAGACACCGATGATGACGACGGCGCCAACGGCCATGGCGGCCATGTTGTTGCCCTCGGACTTCTCCTCGGTGACCTCTTCCTCTTCGGCCTCTGGCTCGGTCACGTCCTCATCGGAAAGGGCCTCGTCGGCGTAGGTGATGGACTCGACCAGGCAGTCGTTGTCAGCATCGTAGTCACTCGGGACGAACTCCTCGGAGAAATCGCCCTCCTTGAGGTAGTCGCGCATCTCCTCGAGCATGGCCTTGCACTTAACATAGGTGTTCTTGGTTGCAGCCTTGCCGGCCTTGTTGGCCAGGGCGGTGCGCGCCTCGGTGTCCTCGGCGGCCTGCATGGCCTCGTCGACGGTCAGGTTCTGCTCGATGAGCTCCTTCTGCAGCGCATCGAGGTAGGCGCGGACGCCGGTGGCGCAGTGGTCGCGGTTCTCATAGGCGAGCGTGTTGATGTCCATGAGGACGTAGTTGATGGAGTTCTTGGGCTCCTCGTTGTTCACGACGTCTTCCTCTTCGCAGTGATCGAAGGAGACATCCTGATCGCTAAAGTAGGGGCTGACCTCGGTGAGCAGTGCGGAGTAGAGGGGGATAGCGACGGAGAACTCGGCGTTGGAGAGCATCTCCCACTGAATGGTCGCGATCTCGGGATCCATGCCGTGACGGATCTGGAAGGTGTGGATCTCGGTGTTGCGGTTGGAGCCGATGGCATAGGCGCCGTCGGTGTTGGCGTTGAGGCCGGCGACATTCTCGCCGCGAGCAGCGAAGCTGCGGATCATCTCAAAGGTGTTCCAGTCGGACTTGCCGGGCTGGAAGAACAGCGGCTGCATCTCGTGGACCAGGGCGCCGGTCGTGGCGCGAGCCTCTTCGCGCTCGTCCTTGACGATCTCGTAGTCGGTGCCCTCGGCAAGCGGAGCCATGAAGTAATCACGACCCTGGATATAGCGCGACCACTGGTGCATACCGGCCTCGCCGATCTCCTCGCCGTAGGTCTTGGCGACGTCGAACTTGCCGTCGGTGTACTCGGCAAAGCCCTTCTCCTTAGGCATGGACTCGATGCCCTCGGAATGGAGACAGTTCTCGGTGTCATCGAAGTCGACATCATAGGTGAGGTTGCCGATGTTGGGGTTAAGCGAGGCGATGTCGTCGGCGAGCTTCATAGCAATCCACTGATGGCCGGAAAGCGCGGCGAACAGCCAGGTCTCGGTGCTGTCGGCGATGATGATCTGGTCGTTGGAGCAGACGCCCTGCTCGTCGATCAGGCTGCCGATGAGCTCGACGCCCTCGCGGGCCGTGGCGCTCTCGCCCAGGATGACGCTGGCATAGCTGTACTCGCCAATGCCAGTCTCCTCGGTGATGGGGTCGGCTTCTTCGGCCTTCTCGTTATAGGAGGTGCTCAACGTGGCAGAGCAGGAGACGCCCTTCTCGTTGATGCCGGCTTCGGAATATGCGTCGTAGCGATCTTCCCACTGCGAGGGGTTGTCGCGAACGAAGGTGTAGCGGTAGGTTGCGCCCTTGGACTTGTATTCAAAACCGGACTCGACCGATGTGTACTCGTTGCCGTCCTTGTGTGCGGGCTCAATGCCAAAGTGCTTGACATAGCGCGGACCGAAATCCTCGGAACGGCCATAGTACGTGTTGCCGTCTGCCGTGAGCTTGCTACCCATGTAGATCTGGGTGCAGGCGAGCGCCGAAGTCGGCATGGCCATGATGGCCGCTGCTCCAAACGCAAGGCCGCAGCCGAGCTTTTTGAGCGTGTTGACAGGATGAGTAAACCTCATGATCCCTCCCAACTGTTGAGACCCCACAAAACTGTGCGGAATCTCAGCTAATAAATACATCTATTAGCCTATCGGAAGTCTAAATAGTATTCATCTATTTCGATGAAATACTCGATGAGCGTCATAAAATATGCGATGAGCGGATAAGAATACTCATTATGTAGCTTTACTTAAATAAAGGCACCCTGCAATTACTGTACCTGAATAAAGCGCCTTGTACGGGGCGCAAAGAAAAATCCCCCGCTGTCTGGCAAATGCATAAACAACGGGGGAAATGATAATTGGATGAATATCATACCAATGTGGAATTACTTCTTCCGGCGGTGGATCACGTTGATCGCATAGCCGATGAGCATGGCCAGAACAATGACGATAAAGCCGGGCAGGGGAGTGTCGTTCATGGGGTCCTCCTATTTTCCGAGTGGGGAGAATTCGTCGACGATGAGGTCGAGGCATTGCGGAAGTGCGCGGGCGCCAAAGACGCCCGAGTTGCTGGAGATGATCTCGCCATCGAACTGCATGCCCAGCGACGGCGTGCAGGTGATTTTGGCTTCCTTGGTCTGGATGATCTTGAACTGCGGACGGCCGAGCACCTTGCCGGCGGGGTCGAGCGCGGCGGTGATCACAGTGGGCAGGAGCTGGACGGTTTTTACGGGCTCGATGACCGCGATGTCGACCATGCCGTCGTTCATGCGGCAGTCGGGGAACAGGTTGATGTCGTTTTGAATGACCGAGGTGTTGCCGGCCATGCAGCAGATGCCATCGAGCTCCTCGACAATGCCGTCATGCTCAATCGTAAAATGCGCCACCGTGGGGTTGGGTGTGGCGAGCGCCGACAGGAAATAGGCGATCTCGCCGATGTCGTTTTTGGCGGGGGCGGCCTTCATCATGATCTCGGCGTCGAAGCCCGAGCCGGCGATGATGATAAAGCCGTGGCGCTTCTCGTTGCCGTTCTCGTCGAGCCAAAAGAGCTCACCCATGTCGACTTTGACCGTGCGACCGGCACGGCAGGCCTTGGCGAGCGCCGCTGCCTCGGGGGCATTGCCGATGTTGTTGAAGAACAGGCAGGCTGTGCCGGAGGGGAAGACGAGCGTGGGGACACCGCACCCGCGCATCTGGTCGAGCACGTTGGAGACGGTGCCGTCGCCGCCCTGCGCGAGGGCGTGCGTGAATGCGTAGATTTCATCTGAGCTGGGGCCCGATGCCGGGTTGTGGATGATAAGGCAGCGCATACTTACGTTCCCGTTC
>JAXKHW010000309.1:0-22410 GCA_036549635.1 Collinsella sp.
CGTCTGCGCAAAGGCGGGGCCGTCGGCGATGAGGTCGTCGCGCACGATAACCACGGTCACGCCCGCGGCGCCGGCGTTTTTCTGCGCGCCGGCGTAGATGAGCCCGTAGCGCTCAACATCGAGCGGCTGCGACAAAAAGCAGCTCGAGACATCTGCGACCAGCGGTACGTCGCCGCAAGCGGGCAGCTCGTGGTACATGGTGCCAAAGATGGTGTTGTTCTGGCAGATGTAAACGTAGTCGAGCCCGTCGCTCGCGGCCTCGGCGGCAATGCGAGCGTTGATGTCGGCCATGTCGGGGATGCGGTCGAAGTTGGTGTCCTCGGAGCTCGCGAGCAGCACGGCCTCGCCGTACTTGTCGGCTTCTTTGTATGCCTTGTTGGCAAAGTTGCCGGTCACGATGTAGCCGGCGCGGCCGCGGCGCATGAGGTTCATGGGGATGCCCGCAAACTGCAGCGTGGCGCCGCCCTGCAAAAACAGGACGCGGTAGTTGTCGGGGATGCTCAGCAGGCGGCGCAGGGTTGCCTCGGCGTCGTCGATGATCTGCTGGTACATGCTAGATCGATGGCTCATCTCGAGCACGGACATGCCGCAACCGCGGTAGTCCATCATCTCGTCGGCGATCTCGGCGAGCACGCTTGTAGGCAGTGCGGCCGGGCCAGCTGAGAAGTTGTGCACACGTGCCATCTTCTAGTTCCCCTCGTAGTCGTTTGGACGTTCGGGATACTTTAGCACAGTGGAGCGCCCGGCGCGACCGTATCACGGTAAAACTCGACTGCGCCGCTATGATTTACAGGATGGTTACATGGGGGGATGACCTTACCTGATGGCTCGCATCCGATCTGCCACAGCTTTTGCGATCTGCCTCCGCTTTTGCTTGTTTCCAGGGGCGCACACGACCGTTGGTGAGGTCGTCGTAACCATGAGCGATGGTACGTTGAATGTGATCTTCGCGTTCCTGAATGGTAGTTAGTGCGCGCGTCTGATCAGAAATAGGCTTTACGACAGGCATACGAAACTCCTTACATAGAAGCATATGTATAACTCTATGTTGAATATAGCGGAGGGTGGCGTTGGGCGTGTGCGTGCCTGCATTCGTAAGCGCGGTTGTCTGGCAAGTGTGATTTGGGGCGACCTCGTTAAAGTTTCTAAGCTGCGAAAATGACCGTTAACCGGATTAAATTTTGTTGCTCAACATTTGACACTCTGGGCGTGGTAACTTTTTTACCAACAGGTATGATTATTGTCATGTGCGCCGCGCCTACCTGCCGGGTTGCGGCGCACTTGTGACAGCCTTTGACACCCTTGGAGCGTGTACTGTGGATGTAACCACAAAAAGCGTTCGGGGGGGGGGTGCTCACCCGCGAGCAATTCCTCCCGCATGAGATGCGCATCGTCGCTGCCCTTCGTATGCAGGGCGCAAGCGACGAGCAGGTCATTGTACGCGTAAAGAGCGAGAACCTCTTTCAATATCCCACGGAGCGCATGGTCGCCAACCGCGCAACCGTGTGCCTTCGCCGCCTTGACGCCATGGTGCCCACGGACGCCGTATGCGCCGCGCGCGGCATCGACCCCAAAACCGCCGTCGAGGCTGCGTCATCCCTAACCAGGCTCATGGCATCCGGCACTCCCACGCAGGCGGACCAGGCCATCTTCTACAGCATGATCTGCCGCTACGATATCGTGCGCGAGCTCGTGCTCGTCGAGGTAGGGGAGCGCCTACAAAACTTCGATTATGCCTTTACGGCGGTTGACCTCAACGCCTTTATGACACGCTTTACCACGGAGTATCCGGACGCGGCCCGCTGGACTGAGGCCACGGTCAAGCGCATTAAGGGCTCGCTCCGCCAGACGCTCCGCCATGCTGGCCTTATCGGCGAGGGCCAGGGCCCGGAGTCCGAGCGCCTGTCACCACTCTTCCTCGATTCCGATGTCGAGCGAGCCTTGGTTCAGCTGGGCGAGCAGTCGCTTATCGCGGCCCTTACCGGCAGGGCAGTGATGTAGCGTGGCTCCCGTCAAAAGCGCCGTCGGCCCTGTTATCACCCCGGCGACCGATCTCACCACCAATATCGGCATCCATTCCCGCAAGAGCGTCGTGGCGGCGCATGCCCGCTCCGAGCGCGCCTGTCAGGAATTTGAGCGCCGTGCGCAGCTTCTGCGCGAGTGCCTGTGCAGCGAGGACTTTTTGGCCAACAAGGGCATAGGCAATGAGATCGGCTTCCACACTTTTTGCTATGACCCCGCGCTGGAGTTTGAGGCGCGTGCATTATTTGACACCCTTTCACGCGATGCCGAGGCCGACAAGCTTCCGTGCACGCTCAAGGTCGTGAACCTTTACGACGCCGTGCTGGCAATTCTCGAAAAGCGCCGTGTCCTCAAGGCTATCCCGCACCAAGAGGAGCGCCGCGGTACCCAGCGCGTGCTCGAGGACGTGGCCAAGTTCGCCTCGCCCGAGAAAGTCGCCGCGTACATCCTTGAGCAGACCGAGCCGCACGCGCCTGGAGACGTCGTTCTCCTCACCGGCGCGGGCGAGGTTTTCCCGTTCTTTCGCATACACACGCTTCTCCACTGCATGCTTGCGGATTTTGATGAGGTGCCTGTGGTCGCCGCCTATCCGGGCAGTTTCAACGGCTCTTCTTTCCAGCTCTTTAACCGTCTGCCGGCCGACAACTACTACCGCGCCATCGATATCTCGTAAGCACGGCTCCTCGCAGGCAAGTCCCTGCCGCCGGTAACAACCCTTTGCCATAACGTTCCCAAACCCAAAGGAGCACCCATGGACAACACGATCATTCGCGACCTCTTTGCTAAAGACATCAACCGCTCCATCAACGGCGTGGTCAAGGTCCAGGATTCAAAAGATGGGTCCATCCGCCAGGAGCTTGACGAGTACGTGGTGACGCGCGAGTTGCAGAGGCACTTTGCCACGTTCTTCAAGGCCTACGGCGATGCCATCGATATGCCCACCGACAAGATCGGCGTGTGGATCAGTGGTTTCTTCGGTTCCGGTAAATCGCACTTCCTCAAGATGCTGAGCTACCTGCTCGAGAATCGCCAGATCGGCGGCAAGAGCGCCATCCGCTACTTTGACGGCAAGATCGTCGACCCCATGGTCGAGGCTGCCATGGAGCGCGCCTGCTCGGTGTCCACGCAGGCCATCCTCTTTAACATCGATAGCAAGGCGGGCCAGTGGAAGCAGGGCGATACGGCTCCCACGGCGCTGCTTCGCGGCTTTGAGCGCATGTTCTACGAGGCGCGCGGCTTTTACGGCGAGGACCTAAAGCTTGCAAAGCTTGAGGAACACATCGATTCCCTGGGCAAGACCCAGGAGTTCCGCGAGGCCTTTGAGCGCGTCAACGGCGAGTCCTGGCTCCAGACCCGCGACACCTACAGCTACTTTGAGGACGACGTCGTCGAGGTGCTGCAGAGCGTGCTCGGCATGAGCGAAAAGGCCGCATGGAACTGGCTTGAGGGTTCTGAGGACGAGGTTTTGGCCCCCGATGTCTTTGCCAAAAAGGTCAAGGACTACGTAGACGCTCAGGCAGCGGCCCACGGCGGCAACTACCGTTTGCTCTTTATGGTCGACGAGGTGGGTCAGTTTATTACAAACGACCGGGATCCAAGCCTTATGTTGAGTCTTCAGACCATCGTCGAGGAGCTGGGTGCCGCCTGCGGTGGCCGCGTGTGGGTGATGGTCACGAGCCAGGAGGCCATCGACAACCTGAGCCTGCCCGTGGGCAACGACTTTTCAAAGATCCAAGGCCGCTTCAATACCCGCCTTTCGCTCTCCAGCTCCAGCGTGGACGAGGTTATCCAGCGCCGTGTGCTCGAGAAGACCGCGCCGGCGGCCGATATGCTTGCACAGGTCTACGAGCAAGACGCCGCCGTCCTCAAAAACAACTTTACCTTTGAGGGTGGCTCGCGCTCCGACCTTGCCGGCTTCGCCAACTCCAAGGATTTTGTGGCCAGCTACCCGTTTGTGGGCTACCAGTTTAAGCTTCTGCCCGACGTGATGACCGAGGTACGCAAGCACGGTGTTAAGGCCAAGCACATGTCCACGGGCGAGCGCTCCATGCTGAGCGCGTTTCAGGAGAGCGCTCAGGCCATCCAGCATGACCAGACTGGTGTACTCGTGCCGTTCTGGCGCTTCTTCGACACAATCTCCAAGGATTTGGAGCACGGCATCATTCAGGTCGTCGTCTGCGCGGAGCGCGCGGCTGAAAACGCAGAGGGTCTTGAGAGCTACGATGTCCGGGTGCTTAAGCTCCTGTACTTGATCCGCTACATCGGCTACGTCAAGGCCACGGTCGAGAACATCTCCATCCTTATGATCGATAGCCTGGACGTGGACAAGCGCGCCCTTAAGGACCGCGTCAAGGAATCTCTCGCCCGCTTGGAGCGCGAGAGCTACGTGGCACGCCAGGGCGATACCTATAGCTTCCTCACCGACGAGGAGCAGGAGATAGCGCAGGAGATCGCACGCACCCCGATCGACAACGCGAAGGTGATTGAGTACATCAAGAAGCGCCTGTTCGAAAGCATCTACACTGCGCGCAAACTCAACCGCGGGGCCAACGACTTTCCGTTTGACCGCTATGTGGACGGCTCAATCCACGGTACCAGCATGGGCGGCATGGAACTTTCCGTGGTGACCATGGCCAGCGATCTGGGCCGTTCGGACGATGCCGAGCTGGCATTGAAATCCGTGGATAAGGCCATCGTGGCCTTGAGCGACGAGGTGGATTATTGGGCCCCACTCGTCAACGCCGCTAAGATTCGCATGTACGCCCAGACGCGCAATCTGCAGGAGCTACCGCCGAGTACCCGCCAGATTGTCGAGGCCAAAATGCGCGAGAAGGACTTTAACGAGAAAGAGGCTGACGCCCTTTTGGCTGAGGCGGTGCTCCATGCACGATGCGCCGTCAACGGGCGCATGATTGAGATTCGTGCTGCCAAACCCGCTCAGGTCTTTGAGCAGGTGCTGGCGCAGCTGTGCGATGTGGTCTTTGAAAAGGCCGACTATATCGGCGCGCCGGTCACGAGCGATACCGATGTTCGCTCTACTCTGGTGGGCAACGTTCAAGTGGGGCTCGCTGGCATGGATGCAGGTAACACGCGTGCGCTCAAAGAGGTCGAGGACTACCTCAAAGTGCAGCACCAGCGCCACCTGGATACCGCTATGGGCGATATCCAGCGCCAGTACCAGCAAAGGCCCTTTGGCTGGCGCGAGGTCGACATCGCAAATGTGGTGGCGCAGCTTGTGGTGGAGCAGCGCGCGCAGGTGCTGTTTGGCGGTCAGACGGTTCAAGCTAACGACAGCCGCATGGTGACGCTCCTGCGCAAGGATGCCGATAAGGCCCAGGTGCGCTTGCGCATGTGCATGAGCGACCGGTTGCTACGCGCCACGGGCGAACTCATGTGTGATCTGTTTGATCTCAAGACCGTGCCCTCCAACGAGGATAAGCTCGTGGCCGAGCTCAAAGAGCGCCTTGAGGGCTTGCACGAGGCGTGCCTCGCCATAGCACGCGACTACTACACGGGCATCAAGCCGGCCTACCCGTATCCCGGTGAGGTCGAGTGCGAGAAGATGCGCTCGGAGGTGGCCGACGTCCTTAAGGACCAGAACGAGTCCGAGGCGTTCTTGACCACGTTCACCAAGCATGAGGAGCGCTTGCTCGATGCCAAGGAAGACTTTGACAAGGTGGTTGAGTTCTTCGAGTCCAATCAACGAACAGCGTTTGACCACGCCAGGGATTTCTTGAACCGCACCGAGGGTATCGAGTATGCCTCCGATGACATTCCCGGTGCGGTGGAGAACGTGGCAACGGTTCGTGAGATCCTCAAAGATCCCAAGCCCTACGGCCGTATTAAAGACCTGCAGCCGCTTATGGATCCCGTCGAGGATGACATGAAAAAGCTGTTGGGCATCCGCCGCAATGAGTTTTTGTGTCGCATCGAGAGCGATCTGCAAGACCTGCGGACGCAGGCCGAGAGTCAAAAGGGCTTTGTCAATCAGGCCAAGGATGCCATAGCAGACGCCGGCACTAAATACGAGTCGTTCAAAAACCGTGCCCACAGCGCTCAAAGTCTCAACGAACTGAGCGTTGTTGCAACTAACTGGGGCGACTGGCTCAGTGCGGCGGCCAACGAGATGTACGACGCTGTGGATGAGGCCCGCGTGCGTATGGACAACGAGCGCCGCACCACCGAGGTCATGAGTACGGGCGAGGTGGTCAAGAAGGTCTCCAACAAGGGCGCCGCATCGTCTGCTCCCGTGCCCGCGCCCAAGCCCCAGCGCAAGATCAAGACTGTGCGCCGCGCCGATCTGGCCAAGCCGAGTCGTCTCTTGTCCGCAGAGGACGTGGAGCGCTACGTGGACGACCTGCGCTCCCGCCTTATGCAGGCGCTCGCTGCAAACGACGAGATCCGTATCAACTAACCCGCGGAGCCACCGGTGCCAAAGCGCGCACCGGTGGCTTATGGCGTTTAGAAAGGCTCATCAACCATGAACGATTCTGCTCTTAAGAGCTTCTGCACCTGGGCCCGTACGGAGCTCATCAAAGGCGTGGAGGCGCAGATGGTGCGATACGGCATCACCGAACCTGCACCCGCGCCCGTTGGGTCCGAGACCGTCAACGGCCTGCCCCTAAGTCCGGCTGAGATTGAGCAACGCGACGAACTGCTGCGCATGCAGGCGGAGGTGGGTCACGAGGCGCTGCGCGACCGTGCGGCCTACACCTGGTTCAACCGCATCGTGGCCATTCGCTTCATGGATGCATGCGGATGGCTTCCCAGCCGTATGCGCATGCTAAGTCGTGCGGACGGCAGCCATGGCAGCGAGGCCGTGGAGAACGCACTGGACGTGGAAATAACGACGGCCGATACCGATCGCATAGCCGAGCTCAAGATGGCGGGCTTGGATGAACCGTTGTGGCGCTACCTGTTTGTTGCTCAGTGCGAGGAGCTTGCCGATTGCCTGCCGGGCGTCTTTGAACGCGTGGGCGGAGCCATGGAGCTGCTGTTGCCCCAGGGCCTCATGATGGCTGACAGTGTGGTGGGCAAACTCAATGCCGTTCTCACTGACGAGGACTGGCGCGAGGGCGTGACCGTTCTGGGCTGGATGTATCAGTACTACAATGCCGACGTTAAAGACGAGTTCTTCAAGTCCAAGCGCAAGGCAGCGGCGGCGGACATCGCGCCCGCCACGCAGCTCTTCACCCCTGAGTGGATCGTGCGCTATATGGTCGAGAACTCGCTCGGCCGTCTGTGGATGCTCAACAATCCAGGGAGTTCGCTACGCGAGCGCATGGAGTATTACATCGAGCCCGATACTGAGCACGAGGACTTCATCCGCATTTCGAGTCCCGAGGAGATAACCCTCTGCGACCCCGCATGCGGCTCGGGCCATATCTTGGTCTATGCGTTTGAGCTGCTCTTCCATATGTACGAGGAGCGCGGCTATCGTGAGCGCGAGATTCCCGAGCTCATTCTTGCTAAAAACCTTGCAGGCATGGAAATCGATTCCCGCGCGGCACAGATCGCGGAGCTGGCGCTTGCCATGTGCGCCCGCGAGCACGACCGTCGCTTCTTTAGGCGTGGCGTTCGCGCCGACGTTACCGTGCTCTCGAGCATCCCGCTAGGGGAGGACGAGCTGCCGGGTAACAAGAAGCTCGCCGAGGAGCTGAGTCATTTGGGCGAGATCGGTTCGCTGCTCAATCCCTCAGAGGACGAGATCGACGAGCTCAAGGCTGCCGCCGCGAGTTGTTCCGATGACCTTTTTGCCGCTACGGCCAAAACTAAGCTCGAAAGCGCTGCCGCCATCTGCGAGAAGCTGTCCCGTCGTTTTACCTGCACCGTTGCGAATCCTCCGTATATGGGCAGCAGCAGCTTTAACCCCTTTATGAGCAAGTGGGTCAAGAAGAACTACCCCGACGTGAAGAGCGACCTGTGCACGTGCTTCATCGAGCGCGGGTTCAGCCTTGCCAAGGACCGCGGTTACGCGGCCATGGTCACCATGCAGAGCTGGATGTTCCTGGGCAGCTTCGAGAAGATGCGCTCCTCGCTCATCGACGGCAAGACGATCGTCTCGATGGCGCACCTCGGCCCCCGCGCATTCGACGCCATCGGCGGCGAGGTCGTCAATGTGACCGCCGACGTCATCTACAACGGCCGCGCGGCATGCGGTGGCGCCTACGTTCGCCTCGTCGACATCAACGGCAGCGAGGCGAAGCGCCTCAAGCTGCTCGAGGCGATCGAAAACCTCGACTGCGGCTGGTTCTACCGCCGCGACGCCGACACCTTCAAGCAGATTCCCGGCACCCCCATAGCCTACTGGGCCAGCGACGCTCTTCTGGATGCGTTTGGAAACGCAAAACAGCTCAGTGAGTATGGCAAGCCGCGCCAAGGGCTTGCTACTGGCGAGAACGCTCGTTTCGTTCGCGAGTGGTGGGAAGTCGATGATTGCAAGAGCGTCTATTCCTGTGGATCTATTCAAGAGTCGATTGAAAGCGCTTGCAAGTGGTTCCCCTACAACAAGGGCGGCGATTTCCGCAAATGGTACGGAAATAATAGCTCAGTTGTTAACTGGGAGAATGACGGACAGGAGATCCGTAATTACAAAGACCAGAATGGTAGATTGCTTTCCAGGCCACAGAATACAAACTGCTTCTTTAGCCCATCGATTACCTGGTCGAAGATTTCAAGCGGGTCCATTGCGTTTCGTTTTAAGCCTGCTGGGCATATCTTTGATGTGGCGGGCACGAGCGTTTTTAGCGACGAGGAGTCACTCAAGTATCTCCAGGGAGCTTGTAACAGCTCTGTGATCATGCGTGTCGCAAGCATGCTCTCGCCGACGCTTAATTTCGAGGTAGGCCAAATCGCAACCTACCCGATCATTCAGAACGAGGAACAGGAGCCGTTGGTCAACGACATGGTCGACTCGTGCCGCGAACTATCAAAAACCGATTGGGATTCGTTTGAAACCTCCTGGGATTTCAAACGCAACCCCTTGGTTTAGGTGAGATTCATGTTTGAAACAGTATCAGCAAATAAGGTTGTGTTTGTTGAATCTAATCCTGCATGGGTTAAATGTGGTCTATCTCAAAAGTCACTGGGCCCTGTGCTTTCCCCGCTTCTTAGGTTCTTTGTTGTCGAAACTCCAGCTCCGGGGCTGTCTAGCAGAAGCATTCCGGTATCTGAATACGGGTGGGATACTCCCTGGAGAAAACCCCAATATTTGAATAAAAAACTTAAGGCAGCAAGTTCAAATAAGTCTTTATATTGGGCTGCCGCGGCTGTTGGTGATATGGAACAGGCTTTGCGTAATGCTGATTTGTTTGATTGCGCTGGCATCGAGTCAAAGCCCTTCGAGTCTGCTGTCTTTTATGATGCCAAAAGTAATCAAACACTCAGTTTGTTTTATCACCTACGAAATGGATTTGCTCACGGCAGATTCTGTGCATTTAAGTCAAAGGGCGATGTATGGTTCGCTATCGAGGATGTTGCGGGAAAACGAAAGAATGACCCGGCAGGTGACATCAAAAGACTCACTGCAAGAATTTTAATCAAGAATTCGACTCTATGTAAATGGATGAAGCTGATAAAGGATGGGCCTGGTGTTCGTTAATGGGTTTCACCTCGTGTCCGGGTGTTTAGCTGGCTTTAACTAGTGAGCTGAGAAATGATATCAGGTTGTCTTTCCTTTACGCTTGATGCAGTTTGCAGGGTTTGACTTGCGATGTCGTGAGTCACTAGTGCGTTTCTGCAAATGTCCGATGCGGTGAATAGCTTTTCCAGAAGTCGATCGGTAAGGTCGAGGCATTCTTGGAGATTTCGGTCCCTTAGTTTAAGCCTCTTGACAACTTATCAACAATGAAAGGACGGCCTTATGGCCACGCTACTCAAAGATAAATACGAGGTTCGCAAGGCCGAGGTCAATGCTCGCTTCGAGCAGCTCCGCGCTAACGAGGAGGAGCTCAACCGAATCTTTGCCAAGATCTACAACATGGAGGGCGAAGTGCCCATCGAGGTCGAGGACAAGTACGTATCGGTGGCACGCATCTTTGATACCGCCGACGAGATCCCCGAGAGCTATAAGGGCAACAAATACGTGCGTACCAAGCGCGACGAGATTACCTCGCTCATAAGCTATGCCGTGGGCTGCATGTTTGGCCGCTATTCCCTGGATGCGGACGGGCTGGTCCTGGTCGATCAGGGCGCCACGGTCGACGACTATCTGGCAAAGATGCCCAATCCCGATCACGTGACCTTTATGCCCGATAGCGATAATGTGCTGCCCATTACCGATGACGAGTACTTTGACGATGACATCGTGCGCTACTTTATCGATTTTGTGCGCACCGTGTATGGCAAGGAGACGCTCGAGCAGAACCTGGCCTTTATTGCCGAGGCGCTCGGCGGCAGGGGTACCTCGCGCGAGGTAATCCGCACCTACTTTTTGAAGGACTTCTTTAAGGACCACTGCCAGACTTATAAGAAGCGCCCCATCTACTGGCTGTTCGACAGTGGCAAAAAGAACGGCTTCAAGTGCCTTGTTTACATGCATCGCTATCAGCCCGACCTGTTGGCTCGCATCCGCACCGACTATGTGCATGAGCAGCAGGAGCGCTACCGTGCCCAGATCGGCTATGCCAACGATGCCCTTGCTGGTGCCGAGCGCGGCGAGCGCGTGCGCTTGGACAAGCGCGTCAAAAAGCTTAACGACCAGCTCAAAGAGACCATTGGCTACGAGGAGAAACTGCACCACTTGGCAGACCAGATGATTAAGATCGACCTGGATGACGGCGTCAAGGTCAACTACGCCAAGTTTCAGGATGTGCTAGCAAAGATTAAGTAACTGCAGATACGGTAAGGATATTCATGCCCAAGATCGATGTAGAAGAACAGCTCAAGTTGCGGTTTTTGCAACCGTTGCTCGCATGCATGCCCCGCCGTGTGGTGGTTTGGCACGATGCGGACGGCGAGTTTGCTCCTGAGTTTGAACGTTTGGCCGCCGAGGGCTTCGACGGTGCGGGGACTGATGACGGCGTTATGCCCGCTCACGGTGACTTTGAGCGCTCAGTGCGGTTTGTTGAAGCCTGCGAGGGCCGTATGTTTGCCGTCAAGAAGCTCATCAACCGCGATGACCTTGCGAGCGATATCTTGCTGTATCGCCGTTGCCCGCGCGGCAGGCTTGAGGGTGATTGGCTTGCCGATGTTGAGCTGTATGCCGATCAGTTCCAGGCTGACTATCTTTCGCTTTTGGCCGATCAGCTAGGCATCGAGAATATCGACGCCGTGCGCGAGAGCCTGCGCGAGCACAAGGCGTTCTTTGATGCCAAGACCCGCTGCGCTAAGTTTGCCGCGTGTGTTCCGCATGCCTCGGGCGCATCCGATATCGAACTCGGCATCCTTACGGTGATTTTTGGCGGTAAAGAGCTTGGTGACGCGCGCCCCGCGTTTGTGCTGCGTGGCTGTATGAGCATGCTGCTGCACGAGGGTCCCGAGGCGCTGGCCGAGTTGATGGACAAGTACTGCGTGCGCGATGTGCTCTCTGCCTTTATGCTTCGCTGCTATGGGCTTGAGGGACCGCTGTATGAGCGCGACTCATTGCTTATGCTTTCATCCCATGTGCTCCTTACGGCGGCGTCTACCGCGCTTCCCGAGGGAGCGCTCAAGGGACTCGAAAGCTATGTGGCTCCCGCCTACGGCTCCTATTGCCTTGAGGCGGTGCGTACGTGGGACCAGACCGCCGATACCCAGGCGTCGAGCGAGGACCTATTTGAGATTTGCCGTTTGGTTGAGGACGCCCGCGGACTCTTTGCGCGGTTCGAGACCTTGCCGATCGATGTGCTGACCTCGCTTGATGTGTTTCCGTGCGTCAATGAGGCCGTGCTCTCGCAGCTGTTCTGCTCGTTTGCCCAGGGCGCGGACCGTGTTGAGGATGCGCGCGCATTTGCTGCGCGTCGCTGCGACCTAAGCTGGTATCGTCGTGTTGAGAGCCACTTTGACCTGCTTGCCGCTGTGGCCGATATGTGCGCGTTTAGGCAGTCGCACGCGGGCGGCTTCCATCTGGCGCAGCCCCAGCAGGTGTGGGATGCCTATTCGTCCGATTGGTATGCCATGGATGCTGCCTATCGCCATATGTGCACCGCGTATCTGCGGGCACGCTCCGTCGAGTGCGATGCGCTCGAGGAACCTGCCCGCGCCGTGGCGGACTGGGCGGAGAATCTCTACAGCAACTGGTTCTTGGCGGATGCCAATGTCTGCTGGGCGGCTGCTGCGCAAGGGGAGTGGGCCGATTGCGGCTACATCGATGGTCCCGCACGGCAGGATGAGTTTTACTGGCATGTGCTGCCCGCCTTTGTGGGTTCTGCCAAAACAACGGTCGTTATCGTGAGCGATGCGCTGCGCTATGAGGTTGCCCGCGACGTTGCGGCGCTGCTCGAGCGCGAACGCGGCGGCAACGTCAAGGTTTCTAGCATGCAGGCGGTCTTTCCCTCCATTACTGAGGTGGGCATGCCCGCGCTGCTGCCACACCAAGCGCTTGAGCTTGCAGCGGATGGCTCGTTTGTGTTGGCTGACGGCATGCCCACTGCCACGACTCCGCAGCGCGAGGCCGTGCTTGCCCACGTTGAGCCCACGGCCCGCGCTTTACGCTCGAGCACATACCTCAACATGACGGGAACCGAGCGCAAGACGCTGCTCAAGGACTCAAAACTCGTCTACCTCTATCACAACAAGATCGATGCCACGGGCGAGAAGGCCGCTACGCAGGACGACGTCTTCGGTGCCTGTGCGGACGCCGTGGAGGAACTTGCCGCATTGGCGCGTCGCGTGTGCACCGACGCCCCGGGCGCGCGTGTTGTTATAACGGCGGACCACGGCTTTATCTACACGCGTCGGGAGCTCAGCGAGTGCCAGATGCTCGGCAAGCCGGACCTTCCCGTCCTTGACGCTCCCGTCATGTGCGGCAAGCGTCATCTGGTGGTGCCCAACGAGGCCGTGGGCGAGCTTTCGGACGAGGTACGCGGGGTGTTTGTTAATGTTGACATGGGACGTTTGGGCGCCGGTTTTGAGGGGTTTGCCCCGCGCGAGAATGTGCACTTCAAGCGTCCCGGCGGCACTAACAACTACGTCCACGGCGGCATGAGCCTGCAGGAGCTCTGCGTGCCCGTTATCGGTTTTTGGCGTGCGCGCTCGGGTTCCAAGGACTTTGTCGACACGCGCGCGGCGACGCTGCGCGTACTAAGTGAGGGACGCCGAGTGACCAACTCGCTCTTCTCGGTCAACTTGATCCAGGAAGAACCCGCCCAAGGCAAGGTTTTGCCGTGCGAGTACGAGCTGGTGTTTACCGATGCAAGTGGCAACGAGGTGAGCGATACGGTCAAGGCGCATGCTAACAAGACTTCTGTTAACTCGCAGGAGCGCGTGGTGCATGCCAAGTTTGCGTTGCATGCAGCGGATGGATTCTCGGCCAAGGGTCCGTACTATCTGGTCTGCCGCGAGCGCGAGACGGGCAAGATCGTTTGGCGCGAGACGTACACCATCGCTGTTTCGTTTGCACCTGTTGCTGATTTTGGTTTTTAGGAGTGTGCCCTATGTTTGATAGCCATGATGACGATCTGTGGGAAGTTCCCTCGATTGATGTGGATGTGCCGGTGGAAGGCGTGGTGCCCGTGGAGGCGCCGGCGGCTGAGGTTGTTGCGCCTGCCCCGGAGCCGGCAGAGTCCGCTGCGCCCGTTGAGGCTGCGGAGAGTGCCGAGGACGAATCCTCGACCGATGGCTATGCCCAGGCCGTGGCCGAGACTCCCGAGGACGACGGCTACGACATGGATGGGCTGGACGGCAAGCTGCTTGAGCACTTTGCTGGCAAGATCGTGCGTAAGGACCTGACGGCCCTTATGAAGCGCGGCGCCAACGTGCCCACCTTTGTGCTGGAGTACCTGCTGGGCATGTACTGCTCGACCGATGACGAGGAAGCCGTGGCAGAGGGCCTGGATCGCATCCGCAGGATCCTCACCGATAACTACGTGCGTCCCGACGAGTCCGAGCGCATTAAGTCCAAGATCCGCGAGCTGGGTCGTTTTACCATCATCGACAAGGTGACGGCCAAGCTCGACGAGTACAAAGATATCTACGTGGCGTCGTTTGCCAATCTGACCATCGAGCCGTTTGTGATGCCGGCCGAGTACGTGCGCGACTATTCCAAGATTCTGCAGGGCGGCATTTGGTGCATTATGAGCATCGAGTATCGTCATCCCGTGGATGAGGAAGACGAGTTTGGCATGGAGGTCTTTGGCGACGATGCACCGCGCCGCTCCAAGGCCAAGCGCAAAAAGCGCGGACCCGAGGACTCTCCGTTTAGCGTGGCGTCGCTCACGCCCATTCAGATGCCCAATCTGGACCTGGATGCCATGATCGACGAGCGCCAGTACTTTACGCGCGACGAGTGGCTCAATATGCTGCTGCGCTCGGCTGGCTACGAACCCAGCGAGCTTTCCGAGAAAGAGCGCCTCCACTTTATCGAGCGCATGGTGCCGCTTATCGAGCGCAACTACAACCTGTGCGAATTGGGTCCCCGCGGCACCGGCAAGAGCCATATCTACAAAGAGGTCTCGCCTTACGCCATCTTGCTTTCGGGCGGTCAGACCACCACGGCCAACCTGTTCGGCCGTATGAACTCCATGCGCGCCGATCGCGTGGGCTTGGTGGGCCATTGGGATTGCGTGACGTTCGACGAGGTCGCCGGCATGCGCTTTAAGGACACCAACGCCGTGCAGATCATGAAGGACTACATGGCGAGCGGCAGCTACGCGCGTGGCCGCGACCAGATTAACGCCGATGCCTCCATGGTCTTTGAGGGCAACATCAACGACACCGTGCAAAACGTCCTTAAGACCACACACCTGTTTGACCCGTTCCCGCCGGAGTTCAACAACGATTCGGCCTTCTTCGACCGTATCCACTATTACCTGCCGGGCTGGGAGATTCCCAAGATGCGGTCGAGCCTGCTGACCGGGCATTACGGCCTGATCACCGACTGCCTGTCGGAGTTTTGCAAGGAGATGCGCCGCAAGGACTTTACGCACCATATCGACCGTTACTTCCGCTTTAACAGCGACTTTAACAAGCGCGACGAGATCGCCGTGCGCAAGACCTTTAGCGGCCTGGCCAAGCTCCTGTTCCCCGACGAAGCCATGGACAAGGACGACGTGCGCTGGCTGTTGGATTACGCCATCGAGGGCCGTCGCCGCGTAAAGGAGCAGCTCAAGATTATGGCGGGCGTCGAGTTTATCGACGTTAACCTGGGCTATATGGATGCCGACAACCCGCAGGATGTGCATGTGGTGCGCGTGCCCGAGCAGAGCGAGGACACGCTGATTCCCGACGGGCCGCTGCTGTCCGGCCACGTGTTTGGCGTGGGCAGGTCGCAGGGCGGCGAGGTTGCCGTGTACAAGCTGGAGAATAAGGCCGTTGCCGGCGAGTGCAAGTTTAAGCACGAGGGCGTGGCCTTTAACAAGCCGGTGCGCGATACGCTGGAAGCCGCGTTCGACAACTTTGCGAACCTGGCGAACCGCGTGGCGCCGGGCATGCACATTGGCTCCAAGGATTATCTGCTGTTCTACAACGACCTGCAGAGCAAGGGCCTGTCCGAGGAAGTTTCGCTCGCCGAGTTTGTGGGCCTTTGCTCTGCGGCGTGCAACCGCCCGGTGATGCCCGCGCTGGCGATTCCGGGAATCTTGCGCATGTCGGGTTCTATGGACGAGATCCGAGGGCTCGAGGACATTATGCGCGTGGCCAAAAACGCCGGCGCCAAGCGCGTGATTTTGCCGCTGAGCGCCATCGCGGGCTTGCAGAGTGTTTCGTCCGAGATTATTTCGGGACTGAGTCCGGTGTTCTACATGGATGGTGACCCGGTTGATGCCGCGAAGAAGGCGCTGGATCTGTAGGAGTGCGGGCGTGCGGGCTTGCGTGCGCGTGGGCCCGCGGGCGTGTTGGCGTGTTCGAGTAGGGAGGCCTTGCCATGGCGAGCGAGCGTTCTGTTGGCGAGTTGCTCGACGAGCTGTTTGGCTTTGAGTCGGTAGCCAAGCGTCAGACGGCGCTTGAGCAGTACGATCGCGGTGAGCTGGTGCGCAGGGCGCGCTCCCGCGAGCTGCTGGGCGTGCTTAGGGGCGTCGAGGCTTCCGAGCACGCTGCGCGCGAGTCTGCCGTGCGGGCTGTTGACGGGTATGTTCGCCGTGTTGAGGGCGCCGCGCTTGCACGCGCTCGCAAGCGGGCGGGCATTGTTGGTCCGCTGCGGATGGAGCGCCGCTATGCTGCCTTTTTGCGCATGGAGGACAAGGCCGAGTTGCTGGCCCGTTTGGAGCAGACGCTTGCGTTTATCGAGGTAAAGCTGCGTGCGAATACGGCGGAAAAGGTGCGCGCGGCGTACGATGCTGCGGGGGCTATGGTGCTGCAGGACGTGGCACGCCTGAGTGACGTGCGCGTTGTGGATGCCGTGCCCCTGGATGCCGATCTGCTATGTACGCAGTTGGAGCAGTTGCGTTGTGCCGCCGACGCGACGGACCTTGCGGGTATGATCACAGCGACGTTTGAGTCCGAGCTGAGTGCGACGGGGTCGCTGGGCGCTGACGGGTTTACGGGCGATTTGGCTGGCGATGTTGCTGGTGACGTGGCGTTGGAGCGTGAACTTACCAACGTGCGCGGCGCTGCGCAGCGAGCGCGCTTGGCGGCGCAGGCGTATCGGGCCGAGCGCGCCACCCGCGTTGCGGGGAGCACGGTGGAGCTGGTATCGTTGCCCGAGTCTGCGTGCGCTGCGTGCGAGACGGCGTGCGATGCCGGGGAGCTTTCCGAGTTGCTCGCTCAGGTTAAGAAGTCGTTTGAGACCTACCGTCGTGTTGTTGCCGACGGCGGGTTGTTCTGCGCGTTTGGCACGGGCTCGCCGCACGGCATTTGTTGTGGTACGAGCTATTTGGACTACGATTCTCGGCTTGATGAGGACGTGCTGGTGGGCGAGTACGATGGTGCAACCAGGCATACTGTTCGGCATGAGGTTGCGATTCCCGAGCTGGTGGATGGGGCTTCTGCCGAGGGCGGCGATTCGCTCAAGGTTGCCGTGGCGCGCATGCGCGAGTTTAACGGGCGTCGCTACGATGGTGTGCTGGATGAGGATCCTGCGCGCCATGTGAATGCGTTTTGGTATGGACTTAAAAAGCTCGGCCAGTATTGCGAGGCCGCCGTGCGTGTGGATGAGCGTGCTTGGGATTGCTTTATCGATAAGGTGCAGTTCGCCTACGATGAGCCCGTGGGACGTTTGGCTGCACAGATGGACGACAAGCAGGTTGCGGCTTTTGTTGCTGCCGTGGATGAGCTTGGCGCTGCTGAGTAGGGGTCCTGGCCTGGTAGGAGGTTTCATCATGAAGATCGAAGTTGACGTAGATCAGCTGCGCGAGAGCCTGCTCGACCGCGCGGGGTCTGCGGCGGGCGTGGGCTTTCCGGCCGCCATGCTCGACGTGATGGATATCGAGGATGAGTCGCCCCAAGAACTCCTAGATCGAGCCGAACGCGAAGGCTTCGACCTCCGAGACTTTGCCGTCGATGACGACTGCGGAGCGTCTGACGACTGGTGACCCCGGGTCAGTTCATCCTTTTCTTCCTGAGATATAAGAGAAATCCCTTTTTGAACGTCCTTCGGGTTCCAAAAAATAGCCGATCAGTCTTTGTATCTTCCTTGCTGTCAAACTTGATAGCCGTTAGCTCGATCGTACAGATGTAGTCAGCAACTTGGAATAGCCGGTAGGCTCGTGGTGTGGCTTCTCGGTATACGATGACATCCCTTGCTAGAACGTACTCAAGCGCAGAATGAATGACCTCCGTTACAATCGGTTGGCCGTTGTCGTAGTAAATCTTAACGGTGTCGTATCGCTGGAAGAATTTCAGATGGTCGAAAAGTTCAACTGTGAGGTCTCGCCTCATTCTCTCCGCGAGACCGTTTTGATTGCCGGCGAATTCGCTCATTCGGTATTGCAGACAGAGATAGCGTATGGGGAGATGCTGAATGAACGCGCGAAATGCGCTCAACATGTGCCTTCGCTGCTCCTTGGGAAGATCTTTGTAGTCGCCGTTTCCATTCAGTAGGGGTCCTGCATGAAAAGGCGTATTGGGAAGCGAGGACTGCGACAGGGCGCGCTCGTAGCGGTCAATGCGTTCAACGATTGCATCGTTTTGATCGTGAAAAACGAGGGTGACGAGGTAGTAGTTGGAGACGCCTCCGAGGTCGCCAGATTCGTCAACAAAGACGGAGAGTTCGCTCATGATGGGCCTCCATTTTTGCAAAAAAATGCCGGGGGTAAGACCCCGGCTCTTGGAGGCCCCTCTTTTGGAGGGAACCGTATTCTTTATACCATGAGATAAGGGGTGCTTTCAAGTAATATTATAATAAGCAAACATATGTTCGTCAAACTACCTGCGAAAAGTCCTTAGCCGTCCAGAGGTGGGTAGAGCGGCTCGTAAATTGCTGACGCAATGGGCCGGCGTTTTCCCGAGAAGTATTTAGTCTTGACTCGCATAAAAAATGCCGGGGGACATCCCCCGGCTCTTGGAGGTCCCTTTATTCGAGGGTACCGATTTCTTTATAGCATGAGATCGGACGGCTTTCAAATGGCGCCATGTGGATGGGATGGGATGGCGCGCCTGATAAAGCCCTCAATGAATGGCATCTAACTAGCGTTCGTGATATAAAGAAATCGGTCATCTCAAAAGAGAGGGCTTCCAAGTGCCGGGGACGTTTCCCCCGGCTTTTTCATTTCGGTGTCAATTCAAATGTTTTTCAACCCATCCCCTCAATAACTTGCGGTGAAATAGGGACTGAAATGGCTGTTCAGAAGCCTATTCAATCCCTATTTCACCGCAACTTATGGGTGGGGATGGCTACGATGCTAGTGTGGCGATGACGACTTCGTCGCCGGCGTATATTAGGGTGTTGCCGTCGGGGATGATCGTTTGGCCTTCGCGCTTGAGCATCACCACAATAAACGGATGCTTGCCTTGTGGCACATCGCGCAGGCGCTGGCCGGCCAGGCGACCGTGGGGCGTCACGGTGACCTCGCGCAGCGTAACCTCGGCACGCTCTTCGAACGTTGGGGCGGCCATCACCAGCAGATCGCCTTCCTGGATCACGGTGTCGCCATTGGGCAGTACCGGGTGCGCACCGTCGCGCAGCACCAGGACCACGAGCATATCTGTGGCGCTGCCAATGTCCGCGAGCGAGCGTCCGGCAAACGGATGTCCAGCGCCCACCTTGAGCTTTACAAACGACATGCCGTCTTCGTCGCGGTAGTCGTTAAAGGTGCGACGCACGTCGCCGGTCGCATCGATCATATCGAGCTTCTTCGCCACCGCCGGCAGCAGCGAGCCCTGCACCACAATGCTCGACACGGCAATCGCAAACACCAGGTCAAATAGGTCGTGTCCGCCGGGAACGCCGGCCACTACGGCAAAGAGACTAAAGACGACCGAAGCTGCTCCGCGTAGGCCCGCCCAGCTTACGAGCGCGACCTGGCGGGGATTCGTCTTAAAGGGCGCTAGGAGCACGCCGACGGCGATGGGGCGGCTCACAAAGAGCATAAACGCCATGAGCGCCAGGCCCGGCAGCAGCATCTGCGGCAGGCGCGCGGGCGTGACGAGCAGGCCGAGCAAGAAGAAGATCGTCATCTCGGCCATCTCGGTGAGGGTATCGAAGAAGTGCGCCATCTCGACCTTGCCGCTGATGTCGCTCGCACCCAGCACAATGCCGGCCAGGTACACGGCCAAAAATCCGTTGCCGCCCAGGTAGCTCGGCAGCGCGTAGGCGACGATCGCCACGGCGAACAAAAAGATGGTCTGCGCGCCCTCGGCCGTTGCGTGCGCGCGTTCAATCAGGCGGCCCGCCGCCCAGCCGATGGCGAGGCCCAGGCCCACGCCCAAGATAATCTGCTTGGCCAGCAGTGCGGGAATGTTGATGTCGCCGCTGGCCGCGAGTGTGGCGAGCACGGCGGTGAGCATATAGGCGACGGGATCGTTGGAGCCCGATTCGACCTCGAGCAGCGAGTCGGTGCCGCCCCTCAGCGACAGGCTGTGCTCGCGCAGAACGCTAAAGACGCTGGCCGCGTCGGTGGACGCCACGACCGATCCCAACAGCAGGCCACCGATCCAGTCGAAGCCCAGCACAAAGTGGGCGAACACGCCGGTGATGCCTGCGGTGATGACGACGCCGAGCGTGCTCAGCAGCACCGCCGGCGCGGCGACGGGCTTGGCGCGGTCGATATTGGTGTTAAAGCCGCCGTAGAACATGATGAACAGCAGCGCCGTGCTGCAGACGGTTTCGGTGAGTGCGTAGTCGCTAAAGTCGATATGCGTCGGGCCGTTGACGCCCAACAGCATGCCCAGCGCGATAAAGATGAGCAGGGTGGGGAAGGGGAGCTTTTTGCCGACGGGTTTTATGGTCAGGCACAAAATGATGACGAGGCCGATAAAAAGAAGGATCTGGTTCATGGATGGTGTCCGCTCCTGGGTGGTTGGCGTGGCACGGTCAGTTGTCTGCGGTTATTTGTACCCAAAGATGGTGGGTTTATGGGGTTGGATTGCAGGCGTGCGCGATATCGTCATAGACGGCTGCCGTCTTTGCCTCTGCTCGGAAACCCTTTCCAGCTTTATTGCAACGGAGTACAATGGGTAACGTTTAAGTTCAACTTGAAGTTTTAGTTGCGGCGCCGGGCTTCGGCCGCAATGCAAGGAGAGGCGTACCATGGCGATCTATGTGACATCTGATGCTCACGGGCACGTGCGTGCGCTTGACGAGGCCCTGTCTAAGATCTCGTTGACGTCCGACGACACGCTGTACGTGCTGGGCGACATGATCGATCGCGGGCCCGATCCGGTCGGCGTTATTAAGCTCGTGCGCTCGCTGCCCAACGCCCACGTGCTCAAGGGTAATCACGAGCAGATCATGCTCGATGCCATCATTGGTCAGGATCCGCTCGATGCCGAGACCTGGGATATCAACGGTGGCTGGACGACGCGCGAGCAGCTCAACGACATGGAATTTGAGGCATACGAGGAGCTCGTGCGATGGATGGCCGCGCTGCCGCTCTACGCGGTGGTCGAGACCGAGGAGCGCCCGTATCTGCTGGTACATGCTGGAATCGAGATGAAGGCGGCGCGCGCGTTTTTGCTTGAGCATGGTGTCGATTGTGCCGATGGCGTCGGAGCGGTGGGTGCCGATCGCGAGCTGCTGCAGCAGATGCTCGCGGTGCAGTCGTCCGATGACCTGCTGTGGATTCGTCACGGCTATTGGGATGTGCCGACTGGGCTGCTTTCTGCCGAGGGCAAGGGTCCGGTCGTGGTGAGCGGTCACACGCCAACGGTGTCGCTCGGGCGTTATTGCGAGGTCGGTGGTCTTGCGGGGCTCGATGAGGAGTCGGGCCGCGGGCAGATTGTGCGCCTGGGCGGCGAGGATGCCGCCGGTGTGCCCGATCGCATCGACATCGACTGCGCTGCCGCCACCGGCTCCGAGTTCGGTCGCGTGGGCATCCTGCGCCTGGACGACGGGGCGGAGTTCTACGCGAACATCAACCCGGGCGAATAATCGGTGCAAGGGGTAGCTAATTTGGGACGGGGCTTATTTGACTACTTTTGCCCTTCTGCCCGCTAATTGATTTCTCTGGGACGGGGATTAAATAATCATTTGGCTGCCCGCCGGCTAAGTGAGTAGACTTTTTTGGAAATGCCGAGCACCCAACATATTTGCCTCAATAAAACCGACGCTCCTATAAGTTGTCAAGAGGCAGTTTGCGGGAGCGTTCTCTCCAATTCGCACAGGAGCTCGTAATACCTCCTCTCCAGTTTCGTCGACCGCCGTTTCCCCCGTTCCAAGTGCCCGAGTGTGGCTGCGGACAGGCCGAGCTCCGCGGCGGCTTTCTTCTGAGTCACCCGCATCGCCTTGCGCATCTTCGCGAGCTCGGGGCCTTCCGGCGCGGCGCCGTCGGGGTTCGGGTCCATGAGCACGTGGTACACCTCCCGCGCTATGTAGCGCTTCAGGCAGCGGACCGCCTCCCGCCGGGACTTCCCCTCGGAGGTCCGCCTCGCCACGTACCTCCTCGTCCTCTCGTCGTACGCCATGCGCTTGATCGCGATCTCGTAGAGCGCCCAGTTCGCCTGCCGGTTGCCGCCGCGGTTGAGCCTGTGCCGGTCCGTCTTCCCGCTCGACGCGGGGATCGGGGAGGCGCCGCACATCATCGAGAACGCCGCCTCGCCCTTCAGCCTGCCGGGGTTGTCGCCGGCGGCCACGACCAGGGCGGCGGCGGTCGTGGTGCCGCAGCCCTCGACGCCGAGCAGCGCGGGCGCGTTCGCCTCCAGCAGCGCGCGGATGCGCTC
>JAXKHW010000041.1:0-4086 GCA_036549635.1 Collinsella sp.
ATCGGTCACCAGGTTCTTGGACAGGTCAAAGTGCAGGTCACCAGCGTCAAAGCTCAGCTTGTTCACACGCTCGGGATCGGCAGCGAACCAGGCCTTGAGGTCGATGCCCTCGGCCTCGAGCTTCTCCTGATGGGCCTCGAGTGCCTTCCAAGCGGCAGTCGACGTAGCATCGATAGGTGCGGCAACAGTTGCCATAGAGTCCTCCTCAGCATACGGGCGCACGCCTCCATGCGCCCGGACATTCAGATGCCACTATTCTAGCGCAGGTCAAGACTATAATCAGCGAGCGTTGCCAATCGGCCCCCAAACGGCAACCGACCAAATAGGGACAGGTTTATTTTGGCAGGTCAAACGCTTTACCAATCAAAAATAACCCGTCTTTTTATGCCAAATATTAGGCCGCGGCACACACGCTGCCGAGCAACTCGCGCAGAGGAGACCCAATGCCCTCAAGCAATTCGGGAGCGATAATGGCAAAAACGGGAACCTCGCCGGCTCCCGCGACGGCAGGCACCTTGCCCTCCGAGACAATACATCCATAAGGGACAAAACCGTCTTCGCCGGCATCGAGCACGGCCATGCGACGCGCGAGTTCGCGCGCAAAGCCGGCAGTATCGGCATCGCCGATCGCCAGGACAAAGTCCACGCCTTCGTCGGTCGCCAGGGCCACGGCTTCGTCGATCAGTTCGTCTCCCCCGTCACCCTCAACCGAGCCGCAGCGAAAAAGCACGCGCTCGAGCAGAGCTCGATCAAGCGAGCCGAGCGCCGCCGAGACGAGCTCATCACGCGTATGCTTGTCTCCGCCCAGCACGACCAGCGCCTTGGTGCCACCGTAGTGAGCGACCAATCGTCCGCACCAGCGAGCCACGTCCCCATCCGCAACAAGGCGTGTCGGCATACCAAACCCATAATTGACCATCTTTCCCACAACCCTTCCGTGCGCATAGGCGGTATCAATCGTTAGGCTCATGCTACGAAGCAAGGTTTTCCGAGCTGTTTCGCACTCTTTAGAGCTGCGTTAAAACCCGATCCAACCGCACGACCATACCTACCAAAACAAACCAGTCCCTTTTTGACAGGTTTTGACGATGTCCGGATGAGAGGGTATTATCGAACAGATATTCGATAAGAACATGTGTTTGATGATAGGACACGGATGGCGCACGAGCAGCACACCTATATCTGCATCGACCTCAAGACGTTTTATGCCAGCGTCGAGTGCGTCGACCGTGGGCTCGATCCGCTCACCACCAACCTAGTCGTTGCCGACGAATCGCGCGGGCGCACGACCATCTGCCTCGCCATCACGCAGGCCATGAAGGACTTAGGAATTCACAATCGCTGCCGCCTATTTGAGATTCCCGATGGCATCGACTACATCACGGCCGTACCGCGCATGCAGCACTACATGGAGGTGTCGGCGAAAATCTACGGTATCTATCTGGAATACGTCAGCCCCCAGGACGTGCACGTCTACTCCATCGATGAGTGCTTTATCGACGTGACGCCCTATCTGGACCTCTATCACACAGATGCGGAAGGGCTCGCCTGCACGCTGCGCGACGAGGTCTTGGCGCGCACCGGCATCACGGCGACGGTCGGCATCGGCCCCAACCTATTCCAGGCCAAGGTGGCGCTCGACGTCACCGCCAAGCACGTACCCAGTCGCATCGGCAAACTCGACGACGAGACCTTTCGCAAGGAGATCTGGCCCCATCGCCCCATCACCGACATCTGGGGCATCGGCCCCGGTGTGGCAGCCCGACTCGAAAAGTATGGCGTCTACGACCTGATGGGCGTCGCCGCACTCGACGAAAACCTGCTTTACGACGAGCTCGGCGTCAATGCCGAGTATCTCATCGACCACGCCTTCGGGCGCGAGCCGACAACCATCGCCGATATTCAGGCCTATCGCCCACAGGCAACCTCAACAACCACGGGGCAAGTGCTATCGAAAGGCTATGCCTATGAGCAGGCCTACACCGTCTTGCGCGAGATGGTCGACAACGCCGTGTTGGACTTAGTCGATAAGCACGTGGTCTGCGACAGCATCTCGCTCTTTGTGGGCTACGCGAGCGAGCGCGCCGACATACGCAGGCTTGATGCCAGCGGTACTGCACAATATGTGGACGGATGCGGACACCTGCGCTCGAGTACGTCGAGCATCGAACCCACCGCAACCGCCGGCCCCGAGCTCGCGCCCCGTGCTCCCAAGCCCGTCCAGCGCGATGACGAACGGCGCCGCCTGGTGCGCGAAGCGCAGGCAATCGATGGCATCTTTGTGGGAGAGCATGGTGGCAAACCGCGTGGTGGCTATGCCGCGCTCTTTGCGCACTCCAACGCCTCGCGCAAGCTGCCCGAGCGTACCAATTCGTTTAAGAAGATCATGGGCTATTTCGATGAGCTCTGGGCGCAGACTGTCGATCCCAAACGACCGGTCAAGCGCATCAACCTGGGCTTTAGCAATCTTGTGCCCGAGGAATTTGCCACCATCGATCTGTTCAGCGATATCGAGACCGATGAGCGCGAGCGCGACCTGGCGCGCGCCGTCCTGGCCGTGAAAGGCAAGTACGGCAAGAACGCGCTCGTCAAGGGATTAAGCTTTACCGCCGGCGCCACCGCGCGCGAGCGCAACGATCAAGTTGGAGGACACCGTGCCTAAACCCAAACAACAGCCCATGCGCCCGCCGACCGCCTTCGAGCGCCTGGCGGACCCCGAGGGCAGACGCCGCGCAGCCGACCCCAACCTCACTGCCAACGGTGCCGTGCGCGCCAACCGCGCCGCACAGTTTATGCCCTTTGCCGCCCTCACGGGATACTACGAACTCGTGCGCAAGCAGGAAATCACCGTCGAGCAAAAACGTGAGCTCACGGAAGAAAAAGCCCTCGAGCTTTCGCAAAAGCTCGAGGGCCTCAAACGCGGCGACTTGGTGCGCGTCACCTATTACGATACGTACGGCTATCGTAGCCGCACGGGCATTCTCGACGAAGCGTTACCCGCATTCAAGCTGCTCAAACTCAGGGATATCGCCATCAACTTCGACGATATCCAGGACATTGAGCTACGCGGACGAGCCTAGCGACGAGAACGCTTGCGCAAGACGAGAGCAATGCCAAGCACTGCGGCAGCTGCAACCAGCAATCCCAAGACCAGCGTGAGGGTCGAGTCGCCAGCGCGAGGCAGCGAGCCGTCCTTCGGAGTCTTCTTAGCGGTCGTCGTGACGGTGGTCGTGGTGCTGCTCGACTGGTCGTTGCCACCCGTCTGGCTGCCGCCAGGCTGATCGCCGCCACCCGGCTGCGAAGGATCGGTGGGTTCCGTCGGATCCGGAGTACCGGGATCAACCGGATTCTCCGAATTCTCCTTGCGCTGGATCCAGACCTGGCAACCATAGAACGGGTTGGCGGTACCAAGGCACAGACCCTGGTTGGTCACCGCAAAGGTGCGCAGACCATGGTTATACGGATCGTTAAAGCCATTGGTCGTCAGCGTCGTAAAGTTCACGCCGTCCTCGGTCACATACATATCAAAGCCGCGCTCGGCATCGCGCAGGTAACACATGCACGTAAGGACACTCTGCAACTTCTTGAGGTTCTCCTCGCTCAGCAGCTTATCGAGCGCATCCTGAATATCGCTCGGCAGCTCGGTGCCATAGGCATCCTCGTACTGCTGCTTAAGGCTCTCATAGCTATCGAGCATGTCCTGATACTGGTCGGCAAAGGACTTGAAGTACGCGATCTCGCCATCGATCTTCTGGACATAAGCGGCGTCGTCCTCAAAGTCCTGGGACATCGTCGCGGCCTGATCGCAAAGACCGCCCGCGGCATCCTCCAGCGCATCGCTCAGATCGCCAAAGCCCTTAGCAACCTCGGTCTTCTCGTCATCGACATCGACGGCCTTGTTTGAATCATCAACCTCAGCAGCTTCGTTCGAATCATCGACCTCGACGGCCTCGTTTGAATCATCGTCCGCAAGCGTGTTCACGGGAACGATGGGGTCGTCAGGCGATTTCTTGTCGAGCAGGTGATTGAGCAGGTCCCTAAGGCGCTGAACCTGAGAGGCCCACTCCTCGGGCGTCATATCGATAA
>JAXKHW010000310.1:0-1925 GCA_036549635.1 Collinsella sp.
CTCCACCGTTCCTTCAACTGGGAAAACGGCGCCCCCGGACCCCAGGAGGGGCCGCGGGGGCGTTCGGCTAACTGCGGGAATGGCCTATCCGCTCAAAGTGTTCGGCTGAGATCGGAAATCAACCACCTAGTCATTGGGGACGTTCTTAAACGACTAGTCATTCAAGAACGTCCCCAACGACTACATGAAAGCGCCCCCAAGCGGATGTGAACTGCCTCCCATTTCTTGGACACGAGAAATGGGAGGCTTTTTATGCGAGTCGACTTGAGGGTGAAACACGACATCGAGGTCAGGAAGGCGGCGATCGGGCTCTTCGAGCGAGGCCACGGCTACAAGTCTGCGGCGAAGGCGCTGTCGGTCCCGCGCGGAACCGTGAGACAATGGCTCTGCGTATACCGGTCGTTCGGAAGCGAGGTGCTGCTATCCATGGACGGCAAGCAGGCCAGGTACACATACGAGCAGAAGGTCGCCGCAGCCTCCGCCGTGGTCGACGGCGGCATGACGAAGGCCGAGGCGATGGCGGCGTTCGGCATAATGTCGATGTCGCCGCTCAAGAAGTGGTGCGCGCTATACCGCGAGGGCGGCGCGGAGGCCCTGCGCCCGAGGCCCAAGGGCCGGCCGAGCGGTTCCAAGGCGAGGCCGCGGACCCGCGAGGAGGAGCTCGAGGAGCGCTGCCGAAGGCTCGAGACCGAGGTGGCCTACCTAAAAAAATTGCGTGCCCTGGTCGAGAGGGACGGGCTCTGACCAGGGCGAAGGTCGAGGCCGTGAGGGTCCTGCGCGAAGAGGGGCACGGGCTGGGGCGCCTGCTGGAGTGCGCCGGCATGGCCCGGTCCAGCTACTACTACGCGCTGTCGCACCCGAAGGCTCCCACCAGGCCCGAGCTCTGGGAGGCCGCCGCCGAGATATTCTCGCGCACCGCCAACGGGTGCGGCCACAGGCAGATCGCCATGTGCCTGCGCGCCGAGCGGGGCGTGCGCATAGCCTACAAGACCGTGCTGAAGATGATGCGCGAGATGGGCATCAGCTGCGGGATCCGCCGCGAGACCGACTACCACAGGTACAACTCGTACAGGGGCAAGGTCGGAAAGACCTTCGAGAACGTCATCGGGCGCGACTTCGCCGCCGACGGGCCGTGGGAGAAGATGGGCACCGACGTCACCGAGTTCAAGCAGCCCTGGGGCAAGGCCTACTTCGCGCCGGTCTACGACTTCGGCAGCAAGGAGATCGTCGCCTGGTCCACGTCGCTGCACCCCAACATGGCTCAGCAGCACGAGCTGCTCGACCAGCTCGTGTCCAGGAAGCCCAAGGGCTCCAGGCCGATCCTGCACTCGGACATGGGCTGGCAGTACCAGCAGGCCGGTTGGTGCAGGCGGTTGGAGGAGGCCGGCGTGGTGCAGAGCATGTCCCGGAAGGGCAACTGCATCGACAACGGCGCGACGGAGCAGGTGTTCGGCCACATCAAGGACGAGTTCTTCCGCGGAAGGACGTGGCCGGACTTCGAGTCCTTCAAGGCGGACCTCGACGACTTCGTGGTCCATTGGAACACGAGGAGGCGCCAGGTTAAACTGAAGGGACTGACCCCGGAGGAGTTCCGGAGACAGTCCCTTGCGGCGTAGTTCTTATTTAAGCCGTCCAAGTTTTGGGGTGCAGTTCAATGTGCTTGAGGGCGCCTCTTGCTTGACTAGCTTTCGATGTAGTCTTTCAGCTTGCTCGAGCGACTCGGGTGGCGGAGCTTGGCCAGAGTCTTGGACTCGATCTGGCGAATACGCTCGCGCGTGACGCCAAACTCGCGACCGACTTCCTCGAGCGTGCGGGGATGTCCGTCGACGAGACCAAAGCGCAGCTCGATAACCTTGCGCTCGCGATCGGCAAGCGAATCGAGCACCTGGGTGAGCTGCTCCTGCAGCATGGAGAAGCTGGCAGCA
>JAXKHW010000042.1:0-1796 GCA_036549635.1 Collinsella sp.
GACCCCAAGGAGATCGGCAGCCAGGTGATCGTCCAGGGCGGCACCTTTATGTCCGATGCCACGCTGCGCGCATTTGAGCAGCTCACCGGCGTGCATGCCGTGCGTCCCGACATTGCCGGCTGCATGGGCGCCTACGGTGCGGCCCTGCTCGCCCGCGATCGCGCCGGTGCCGACGGCACTTCGACCATTCTTTCTGCCGAGGACATCGCGCACCTCACCGTGACGCAAAAGCATGTCCGCTGCGGCCGTTGCTCTAACAACTGCCAGCTTACCGTCAACGACTTTGGCGGCGGCAGGCGCTTCATTACCGGCAACCGCTGCGAGAAGGGCGCCGGCCACAAAAAGCAAAAGACCGAGGCCCCCAACCTCTTCAAAAAGAAAAACGAGTTGCTGTTTAACCGCGAGGTGCTGAGCCCCGACGAGGCCCCGCGCGGCACCGTCGGCATCCCCCGTGCGCTCAACATGTACGAGAACTACCCCTTCTGGCACGCGTTCTTTACGCGCCTGGGCTTTAGCGTGCAGCTGTCCGACCAGTCGAGCAAGAAGACCTACCAGGCGGGCATCGAGTCCATGCCGTCCGAGAGCGTGTGCTATCCGGCCAAGATGAGCCACGGCCACGTGATGAACCTCATCGACCGCGACGTCGACTTTATCTGGATGCCGTGCGTGCGTTGGGAACGCAAGGAGGACCCGACGGCTGGCAACTGCTATAACTGCCCCATCGTCATGAGCTACCCCACGGCGCTGGCGCTCAATATCGACGAGATTCGCGAGCAGAACATCGAGTTCCTGTACCCGTTTGTGCCCTATCACGACAAGACCGAGCTCAAGCGCCGCTTGTACCAGGTGCTCGCCGTCGACCGCGTGGCCGATGCGCAAGCCGGTCGCGGTCGCGTGCGCGGTCCCAAGATCACGCGCTCCGAGGTCGATGCCGCCGTCAACGCTGCCTTTGAGGCCGATGCGCGTTTCCACGAGGACATCCAGACCATGGGCGAGGAGGCTCTTAAGTGGGTCGAGGACCACGGCGGTCACGGCATTGTGCTCGCCGGCCGTCCTTACCACAACGACCCCGAGATCAACCATGCCCTGCCCGAGCTTATCTCGAGCTTTGGCTTTGCGGTCTTTACCGAGGATTCGCTCGCGCATCTCGTGAAGCCCGAGCGTCCGATTCGCGTCGTTGACCAGTGGATGTACCACAGCCGCCTGTACGCCGTCGCCCGTTTTGTGACGATGCGCAACGACCTGGACCTGATCCAGCTCAATTCCTTCGGCTGCGGCCTGGACGCTCTGACCACTGATCAGGTGCAGGAGATCCTGGAGGCCAGCGGCAAGATTTACACCGTGCTCAAGATTGACGAGGTGTCCAACTTGGGCGCCGCGCGTATCCGTATTCGCTCGCTCATGGCGGCGCTCAAGGACCAGGAGGCCGAGCGCTTGGCCGAGGCTACGGCCGCGGGCGAGACTTACGAGCAGGGCGATGCCGCGCCGGTGGCGCCCTCCACGGATGCCCCCGCGTTCGCGAGCCGTAAGTACACGTTCGAGGCGCAGCGCGAGAGTGCTTCGACCGCGTGGCCCAAGGTGCCCTTTACCGAGCAGATGCGCGAGGAGGGCTACACCATCCTGTGCCCGCAGATGGCGCCGATCCACTTTGACCTGGTCAAAGAGGTGTTCCGTGGTGCTGGCTACAACTTGGAGCTGCTGCCCTCGACCGATCACGATGCCGTCGAGGCCGGCCTGCGCTACGTGAACAACGACATTTGCTATCCGTCGATCCTGGTGACGGGCCAGATCATGGA
>JAXKHW010000311.1:0-4888 GCA_036549635.1 Collinsella sp.
CCGAGCATGGAGTGGACCATCTTGACGTTGGGATAACGCTCGAAGAAGTCGCTGAAGATTTCACGACCGATTGCCGTGGTCTGGTCGACGCAACGGCCGTAGGAGCGACGCAGGTTGTCGTATGCGAGCAGCGACGTATGCTCGACCGGTACGGGCACATGGTGCACGTAAACGGTGACGCTGCGTTCGTTCAGTCGCTCAAAAAAGTTCGAAAAGATCGGATCGTCAAGATAACGCTTGCCGTAGTGGGCGCAGAGCTGCACGCCCGCGAAACCCTCGTCGAGCCTGCGATCGAGCTCCTCGAGGTTCGCCTCGGTGCCAAAGGGAGGCACGGCGACAAGCGGTATCAAGCGACCGTTCGACGCTTTTGCGTCAGCGGCCATACCGTCGTTGAAGCGCCGGCACATCTCGAGTGACATCCACTCATGGCAGCCGGGGAGTTTGAGAATCGCTTTATCGACCCCCGCCTCGTCCATGTCTGCCAGACGCTTCTCAAGGATGTAGTCTCCCTCGATATAGTTGAGGCCTGGGAAGCCAGCGGGCTTTTCGATCACAATCTGTCGCTTGCCCGTGGGGCTTACGGTCAGGTAGCCCTCGGTGTCGTAAGCGCGGGGCACCTCGGCCAAAAACTGTTCACAGAGTGTCTCGTCATGGAAGATGCGCTCGTCAAACCAGTAGGAATTTGCATCGATAATCATTGGTGGGGACCGCCTTTCATCTTGTCGAGAACATTCTAAAAAAGCGGACACACGGACATCAATTCCAGTTGAAGCACACTGTATTCCATTTTGGAATACAGTTTTCCGTTCACACGCGATTCCCACTCGCCCAAACGATCGAGACGCCGACAACGCGAGCTTTAACAGAAAACGGTCGGCCCGCATCCGTTGCGGGCCGACCGTTTCATTACAGGCTACCTTTGCCGTTACGCCTGACGGTAATGATCAAAGAAGTCGGCGAGGTCTTCGAGCGACTCTTTGAGCACTTCCATGCGCGGCAGGTACACGATGCGGAAGTGATCGGGCTCTGCCCAGTTAAAGCCGCCGCCGCGCGTGATCAGAATCTTCTTCTCGTGCAGCAGGTCGAGGGCAAACTGCTCGTCATCGGTGATGTTGAACTTTTTAACATCCATCTTGGGGAAGATGTAGAACGCCGCACGCGGCTTAACCACCGAGATGCCGTCAATCTTGTTGAGCGCCTCATACACAAAGTTGCGCTGCTCGTAGACACGGCCGCCGGGACGGATGTAGTCGTTAACGGACTGATGGCCGCCGAGCGCCGTCTGGACGATCGACTGAGCCGGCACGTTGGAGCACAGGCGCATGTTGGAGAGCATGTTGATGCCCATGATGAAGTCGCTCATGCAGCGCTGGTTGCCCGAAAGCACCATCCAGCCAATGCGATAGCCCGCGATCATGTGCGACTTGGACAGACCGCTAAAGGTGACACAGGGCAGATCGGGGGCGAGCGAGGCAATCGAGACGTGCTCGTAGCCGTCCATGCACAGGCGGTCGTAGATCTCATCGGCAAAGATCATCAGCTGATGCCTGCGTGCAATCTCGACGATGCCCTCGAGCACCTCGCGCGGATAGACAGAACCCGTGGGGTTGTTGGGGTTGATGATGACGAGGGCTTTGGTCGCGCTCGTAATCTTGGACTCCATATCCTCCAGGTCGGGATACCAATCCGCCTGCTCATCACACAGATAATGTACGGGATGACCGCCGGCAAGGGTTGCGCACGCCGTCCAGAGCGGATAGTCGGGGCTGGGGATCAGAATCTCGTCGCCATTGTCGAGCAGCGCGTTCATCGAAAGCTGAATGAGCTCGGACACGCCGTTGCCCGTGTAGATATGCTCCATCTGAACGTTGGGCAGGCCTTTGATCTGCGAATACTGCATGATCGCCTTGCGCGCGGAGAACAGGCCACGCGAGTTGGAATAGCCTTCGCAGTCGGGCAGCTGCTGGCGCATGTCCTTGATGACCTCATCGGGCGTGCGGAAACCGAAGGGCGCCGGGTTGCCGATATTGAGCTTGAGGATGCGCTCGCCCTCGTCCTCCATACGGGCGGCCTCGTCGACGACGGGACCGCGCACGTCATACAGGACGTTATCGAGCTTGGTGGATTTAGAAAAAGTACGCATGGTGGTGCTCCTTGCAATTTGAGCTGAGGGATGGGGTTCGGGTTTGGAATCGTTGCGGGGTGATGATGCCTCGCCTTGATCGGCGTCGCCGGCAAGCAGCCAGGTAACATCGACCTCCAAAATACGGGCGAGCAGCTCAGCCACATCGCGCCGCGGGATCGTCTTGCCGCTCACATATTGGCTCATCTGACTCTTGCCGAGTTTTTTGCCGAGCATCTCCGATGCGCGGATCACGTCCGACTGGCGAACGTCGCGATCGGACATAGCCTGTCGCAGGCGATCGCTAAACGTCTCTTGGGCCACTAGAACCTCCTTGCTGGCAAAGTTCAATTTATAGAACACGAATTGAACCATGGTTCAATTTAGCAAGCAGTATAACGCGGCGCTTCATTCGAAAGTTCAATTTCATAAGAAAATGTATCGGACTCCGAGATCTGCCCAAAGCAAACAATGGCGTGTACACGTTTAGAGGTATTCGAGAAAACGGGCGGCGGCAAGCGAAACGTCGGCCGTTCGATATATGGCATTGATCTGCCGATGGGGATGTCCCTCGAGCGAACGCACGGCAACATCGAACTGACAACGGCGCAAGATGAGCGCGGGAAGAATGCTCACGCCCAGGCCGTCCTCGACCATAGCCATAATCGCATAATCATCCCAGGTCGACAGCTTGGAGCACACCGTCAGCCCCGCCCGACGGAACAGCGGCGTAATCTCGTCATCGGTGCCGCGTTCTAGCAGAATAAACTGCTCGTTGGCTAAATCGGCAAGAGAAACGACCTCCGCCGTGGCAAGCAAAGAATCTGCCGGCACTACCGCCATCAACTCGTCGCGCACCAAAGACCGCGATGCCATGCCGTTTTCTCGTGGCTCACGCGGGATAAAGCCCAGGTCGCAGCGGCCTTCCGCCACCCATTGCTCAATCTCGGAGTAATCACCCATCAGCAGCTCGTAATCGACATCCGGATGATCGGCGCGAAAGCGCGCAATCACCGGCGGCAGCACGTGGGTCGCCACACTCGAAAACGTACCGATGCAGATTTTGCCGCGCATGAGCCCGCGCATCTCATCCACCCGTCGCTGCAAGCGAGTGAATTCCTCGCAGAGCGCCTCGACAGCCGGCATGACCTGCCGCCCGTCGGCAGAAAGCACTACGCCCTCGCGACTGCGGTCGAGCACCTTAAAGCCCCAATCGGCCTCAAGATCGGCCACCATACGGCTCACGCCCGACTGCGAATAGCTCAGGCGCTCGGCAGCACGCGTAAAGCTTCCGGCGCGCACCGTCTCCAGCAGCACCTGCATCTTTTGAATATTCGTTTCCACGACACGCCTCCACCTTTACATGAATTTTTGTCATGTTAGCCATGCATTATATTCGCTTTTCTTCTATTGCCAGTTCGCCCATAGTGAACATGCTCGAATATAGAGGGGACGGAAGCGCATGGACAACGGACTGTTTACGTACTTAGCAGCATTGCTATTGTTTGGCTCCAACGGCATCATCGCCGCTGCCATCGCGCTGCCGAGCTCCGATATCGTGCTACTGCGCACGTTTTTGGGCGCCCTCTCGCTTGTCACTATCCTTGCCATCACCCAACGCCATAAACTGCAGGCGCCATCTCGTCCCCGCGAAGCCGCAGCACTCCTTCTGTCGGGAGCCGCGCTGGGTGCCAGCTGGATTTTTCTGTTCCGTGCCTACCAGACGATCGGCGTCGGCGTATCCTCGCTGCTGTACTACTGTGGCCCCATCATTGTCATGGCGCTCTCCCCACTCATCTTTGGTGAAAAACTGACCGGCGGCAAAATCGCCGGCTTTATCGCCGTCGCCTGCGGCGCTTTTCTCATTGCAGCGCAAGGTCTCGGCGGCAACATGCCCATTGCGGGCATCGTCTGCGGCATCGCCTCGGCATTTTGCTATGCACTAATGGTCATTGCCAGCAAGGGAGCGCCACATATCGAAGGTCTCGAGAATTCCACGCTCCAGGTGAGCGCCGCCTTTGTAACCGCGTTGATCCTTACGCTCTTCACGCAGGGTGCCCCCTCGTTCCTCTCCCCTAGCATTGCCGCCGGCATCGATTGGCGCGCCGTTGCCATGCTCGGCATTGTCAACACCGGCATTGGCTGCCTGCTCTACTTTAGTGCTGTCGCCAAGCTGCCCGTCCAGACCGTCGCGGTCGTCGGCTACCTTGAGCCGCTTTCGGCCGTCGTGTTCTCGGCCGTCCTTTTAGGCGAAGCCATAACACCGGTCCGTCTGATGGGTGCCGCACTTATCATCGGCGGCGCGCTCTTTTGCGAACTCGTCGGCAAACGCGCAGACACCAAAGCAAGCATCGCCCAAGCGGCACGCGCTTAAAAGCCCCTGCTTTGAAATGCCACCTGCGTATATTAATAATCCCCAGCTGGGGATTATTGTCTAAAACACCCCGATGTGCCAAACTGCTCTTATATGTATAAAGATGGCATAAAGGTCTACTGCCCTTTGCAGGGGCCAGATGTCCAAGGGAGTCCACGTGGCACACAACGAACTGGAGGCAAGCCTCCAAGACCAGCGTAGTCAGAGCGGACATGGCGCCATCCCCCTCTCCGCTGGCATGCTGCTCGTTACGCTCGGCGTCGTCTATGGCGACATCGGCACGAGCCCTATGTACACCATGAAATCAATTGTCGCCAACAACGGCGGCATCGGTACCGTCAGCGAGGACATGATCCTGGGCGCGCTTTCGCTCGTCATCTGGACCATGACAC
>JAXKHW010000043.1:0-3029 GCA_036549635.1 Collinsella sp.
CAGTTCCAGCCCGTGGGCACCGTCAACTACACCACGAGCGAGGACTATACGCGCATCACCGAGTTCAAGAACATGACCGGTCAGGTTTTGCCCGGCAAGACCACCATCATGAAGGAGTACTCCAAGGCCTATACACCCGGCTCGGGCGAGACGCCGTACTACGCTATCTTGGAGCCCGAGAACCGTGAGCTCTACGAGCGCTATCTTGAGCGCGTCCAGAACCTGACGAACTTCCACCCGGTGGGTCGTCTGGCCGAGTATCGTTACTACGATATGGATGCCGTGACCAATTCCGCCCTCGATCTTTCGGATGAGATTATCGCCTGCCATGCATAAAGTCATAACATTCGGTATTCCCTCGTATAACGCCGCCAAGGACATGGACCATTGCATCACCTCCATCTTGGAGGGGAGCAATTACGCCACCGATATCGAGATTATCGTGGTGGACGACGGCTCCAAGGACGAGACGGCCGCCAAGGCCGACGAGTGGGAGGCCCGTTATCCTGGAATCATCCGCGCGGTGCACCAGGAGAATGGCGGCCACGGTATTGCCGTCCTTTCGGGTCTGCGCGAGGCGCAGGGCACCTATTACAAGGTTGTCGACTCGGACGACTGGCTCGACGGTGCGGCGCTTTCGACCATGCTGTCGATTCTGCGTGGCTTTGAGGAGCGCGACCAGCGCGTCGACCTGTTTATCTCGAACTACGTGTACGAGAAGGTTTACGAGGGCACGCATACCGCTATTGGCTACAAGTTTGCCCTGCCGCGCAAAAAGATTTTCTCTTGGGACCAGATCGGACACTTCCGTCCCGATCAGAACTTGCTCATGCACAGCCTGTGCTATCGCACCGATGTACTGCGCGAGTCCAATCTGCCTATGCCGGCACACACGTTCTACGTGGATAATATCTACGCATACGTGCCGCTGCCGCGCTGCAAGACCATGTACTACGCCGACATCGACCTCTATCGCTACTTTATCGGTCGCGAGGGCCAGAGCGTCAATGAGGCCACAATGGTCAAGCGCCTGGGTCAGCAGTTCCGCGTAACGCGCATCATGATGGAATCGTTCCACCTGTACCAGGACGTTGAGTCCTCGCGTCTGCGTTCGTACATGATGGGCTACTTCACCATGATGATGGCGATTTGCTCGGTGCTCACCAAGCTTTCCGAGGAAGATTGTGCCGATGAGCGCCTAAAGACGCTGTGGAAGGACCTGAAGGAGTACGACGAGCGCATGTATCGTCGCGCTCGCTACGGCGTGGTCGGATTCTTTACCAACCTGCATGGACGGGCCGGAGACAAAACCACACTCGGCCTATACCATCTGGCCTCAAAGATCTTCAAATTCAACTAGCACAAAAAAGCTCGGGTAACGGGGACCCCTGGTCCTTAACTTGCTACTTCGAACAGTCCTGCGCAAGACGGAGGCGCCACTGGCGCCTCCTTTGCGTGCGGAACTCGTATCAAGTTAAGGACCAGGGGTCCTCTGCTATGTCTCGCTTTGTGTCAGCAAACTGAATTTGAAGATCCTCGACGCGCGGTACACAGGGGCCTGGGCTGAAGGGGATCTTGTTGAGTAGGTTGCCCGGTGGAGCTTGGTTATGTTTGTCGCGAGTTCCGCACGAGCCGAAGAGCACTTAATGTGCTCTTCGTGCGAGCCAGGACTGTAGAGCAGCAAACATAACCAAGACCCACCGGGCAACCGGACGAGCTAGTTTACTTTGCGGCGCCGGGGATGCCGTGGGAGGTTTTGGCGTTTTTGGCTCCGTTTACGATGGCGGTTTGCAATGCCCTTACGGCGAGCATGCCCAACAGGTCCAAGGGAACGGCGGCGCTTGTCTGAGCGTCTAGTTTGCCGCTGGCGAGGGTGTAGATGGTGTCACCGTCGTTCGTGGTGTGCGTGGGGCGGATGGCGTGCGCATAGGCGTCTGCGGCCATCTGGGAGACCTTGGTGGCCTGAGCCTTGGTGAGCTCAACGTTGGTGACGATGCAGCTGATGGTGGTGTTGGTGCGGTCGAGTGGCATTTGCATGGAGCCGGCGGCGGCAAAGGCTGCGAGCTCCATGTCGACGATCTGGTCGCTATCCGCTGCGGCGCGCATGCCAGCGACCCATTCACCGGTGAAGGGGTCGACGATATTGCCGCAGGCGTTGACCGAGACCACGGCACCCACCTTAACAGGGCCGAGTGCCACGGCGGCAGCGCCTAGGCCGGCCTTCATGCAGGTGGCGGGGCCCATGAGCTTGCCCACGGTGGCACCGGTGCCGGCACCTACATTGCCCTGCTCGAGCATGGTGGGGGTGTTGTCGAGCGCCTCGCGCACGGCGGAGATGCCAGCCTCAATGTCGGGGCGTACGGTGGGGTCGCCAAACGCGAGGTCGAAGATGCAGCTAGAGCACACGATGGGCACCTGAGTGGGGCCGACGGGAAGGCCGATGCCGCGGCTCTCGAGCTCGCGGGCGACGCCGCTTGCGGCCTCCAGACCAAAGGCCGATCCACCCGAAAGGCAGACGGCGTGGACCTTGTCCACGGTGTTCTCGGGACGCAGCAGGTCGGTCTCGCGCGATGCCGGTGCACCGCCGCGAACGTCAACACCGCCGGTGGCGCCCTCGGGTGCCACGATTACGGTGCAACCGGTGCCGGCCTCCTCGTCCGTATAGTTGCCATAGCAAAAGCCATCGACATCGCAGACGTCAATGGCCTCGAGCAGTGTATCCATGTTTAACTCCTATCGGTTTTCCGCCGCGCCTTGTGCCCGGTCGGGATCCGTACGGTACGCCAAAATTGTAGGCGCCGGGGGATACCCAGCGCCAGATGCAATTACGAGAGTTTTTGAATCGCGCGCGCGACGCGGGCGATGGGTAGGCCCACCACGTTATAGAAGTCGCCCGAAATATCGTGCACGAGCATGCGTCCTCCTGTGCCCTGAAGGCCGTAGGCGCCGGCCTTGTCCATGGGCTCACCCGAGGCGACGTAGTGCTCGATCTGCTCGTCGGTGAGCTCGTAGAACGTCACGTCGGTCAC
>JAXKHW010000312.1:0-22163 GCA_036549635.1 Collinsella sp.
CCCTTGAGCACCGCGAAGGCGCTCGGGTCGAGCACGCAGTATCCGAGCATGGCCTCGGTTCGGTACGCAATCTGGTTGTGCGCCTTGAGGTCCACACCGGTCTGGTCGGGGTCGCCGTACTCGATGACCTCGGCGGTCATGTCGCGCACCATGCCCCACTTGATGGTGGAGAAGTCGCCCATGATGCCCGCCACCTTCGGGTCGGTCTTGCAGCGGCGACCGTTGACGGTGCCGGAGGTCGCGGCGGGGATGCCGTCGATGTTGCCGACGTTGAGGGACAGCGGGATCTCCGGGTAGAGGCGCTGGCCGGTGGCGGGAATGCGCAGCTTGCGGAGGTCTGCGGCGAACTTGCGGGAGAGCGCGAAACCGTTGATGTCGTAGTCGATAAGCGCGTCGGCCAGCGCGTCGATGTCGTCGACTGCGGATGCCGAGGCGGTTACGGCGTTGGCCCCTGCGGTGAGCGCGGTGTAGCCATCGAGCGCGGTGCCCGTCTTGGGGGACACGGCGTGGTAGACCACGTAGTCGAGCGCTCGGCCAATCGCGGCGGTCTGGTCGGCGATGATGTTGGTCACGATCTCAAGCTGGTTGTCCTCGTCGGCCCAGCGCAGCTCGTCGGAGACGCGTGTGGTCGTGACTACCTTCACGCGCTTTGCGACGATCGGCGTGGTGGAGACCTCGGAACCGCTCTTCTTCGCGCCCTCCGCAACTACCTCGGCCTCGGTTGTCGGGTTGAACACGATGTATGTGGTGTCGGAGAACGTCTGCGGGGTGCTGGGGGACAGCGCCGCGATGGTGGAGGTGTCCTTTGCCTTGTTGATGATGGAGGTCACTACCTTGTGCGGGAGCTTGACCTTGCTGGTGTCGTTAGCCATTTCGGCTCCTTACTTGTCTCTAGTTGTTACCGAGGAGCTGGCGCGTGAAGTCGCGCAGCTCAGATTTGTCGCCGTCGCCCGGCTTCGGGAAGCTTCCTGGCTTCTCGACCTTGGGCGCGGGCGGCTTTTTGAACGCGGCGAGCATGTCGTCTGCCCACTTGGACATGCTTTCCTCGTCGTCGCCGACGATCAGGCTCGCCGGCACGCCCTTCTCCTGCGCGACCTTGGCCGCGATCTTCGACCGCTTCTCTTCCTTCTCCTTGTCGTCGAGCCTCTTCTTGAGGTCGGCGATCTGGTCTTCGGCGGTCTTGTTCGCGTTGTTGGCCTCCTCAAGCGCCGCTGCTGCGGTTCTGTTGGCCTTCGCCTTCTTCTCCCACTCGCGCGAGTGCTTCTTCTCGGCCTCGTACAGCGCCTTGTAGTCGACGGGCGGCTCCTGGTTGGCGCCATCTCCGCCTTCTGCTCCCTGCACTTGCGTGGGTTCGTTTGCTTCTGCCATGTCGCGTCCTTTCCCGTGCCGTGCGGCACGCCTGAGCTGCCGTGCGGCTGCTCAACGGTCATCAGTTGGGCCGTGCGGCCCGTCCGCGACAGTTTCTTATGAGCGTGAGATTCGGCATGAAAAAGGCCACCCGTAGGTGGCCCTTGCTGTTTTTTGCGGTTATAATCTGGTTAGCCAGCGGGTTGTTTGACTCACCTATAGAGACATGCAGCCGCTGGCTATTTCTTTATTCGCAGGAGTTTCCCATCGTGCCCGAGCATCCTGACCTCGCTGATGTGATAGCGGGCCATGTACTTGCTGATCCACTTTATCGCCTGCTCGTCCGTCACCTTTTCGTTCTCGCTCACGTCGACGACGGTGAGCTTCACGCCATTCTTGCCGGGTATTGACTTGATGTGAGACTTGAACGTGTTCTCAGACCCAGCTCCGTAGATCGTCTTGATTTCGATACCCGTTGATAAATCCGCTCGGCTAATCGTTGTCTTCCCATCGGAGTTCGGTGCTGTCAGATGCGATTCGTCTTCCCAGAACTCCGCCTTATAGCCAAGCGCGTTCAACTTCTCGGCGGTAATTCTTTCGCCGGGGTCTTTCTTCCAGCGCTTTAGCTTCTCGCCTTTCACGGCGGAGTCCGTAAACTCGATGCCGGAATGTTCTCCCGATGCGTACCACTTCGGATCGCGCAGTTCGATCTCCTCGACCATGCGCTTGTTCACGTACTTGTCGAAAGCCTTGCCGGCCTTGTTTCCGTGGGCCTTGATGTACGCCTCTCGCTCCGCGTCGGGCATGGCGTCCCATTCCGCCCACAGCCCGTTGCGACCGCCCAATGTGTCAAGGCACTCGTTGAACCTGTCGTACATGCCGTCGGGGTCGTAGCCCTTGACCTTTGATCCCTTGCCGAAGCTCGGCACGACGCGGCAGTCGCACTTTGGGTGCGAGTGGCTTGCGGCCTCCTTTGTCTTGTAGTTGAAGCCGAACGAGGAGAGCATGAGGCAGAAACCGCACGTCTCGCCAGACGGCACGCGTGCGTACCTCGGTTTCGCCGGGTCTTTGGAGACGTTGTGCGCCACGCACATGTTCGCGGCCTTGCGGATCTCTGCATCGAGGCGGCGAACGCACGCGGCCACGAACATATCGGTGGCTCCCTGCTTCACCACGCTTGCCATGAACGCCTTCACCGAGCCGTACGTCGCCTGGGGGTCGCGCAGCGACTCGGCGACGGCGGCGTACTTCCCGGGCGCGTCCTGCGCCTTGCGCACGGCGTCATAGAACTCGGCGGCGCGGCCAGCCGCAACGGTGTCGGCGTAGTAGCCGCAAGCCGTCTCGATCACCTCGTAGGCCGCCTCTCGCAGCGCCGCTATGTCGCCGTTCCCGCTCGCCTCCCAGTCGGCCACCAAGCGGGTGAGCGCGTCGCCGGCTTGGCGCTGCGCCATTCCAGATAGCGCGTTGATCTCGTCCGTAAGCTCGTTAAGCAGGCTGCGAGGTATCTCCGCCATCCTCGCCCTCCTTCGGCTCGAACAGCGAGGCCACGGCAGCGCTCGCCTGTGCCTTCTTGTTGTCGCTGTTGATGCGCTGGATCTGCTCGTCTGTGTAGTCGAGCATTTCGAGCATCACGTCGGAGTTGGCGAGCTTCGGCAGACCCTGCACCTGCTTCAACGCGGCGTCGGACAGGCTCACGATTGACGGGTAGGCCGGGGACATGAAGCGCGGGTTGAGGTTGTAGCCGGCATCGCGCTCGGTCTCGTAATCCGTGCCGTTCGCCACAGCGAGCGCCATGTAGGCCACGTTGCGCAAAGCGTTGCCATTCTCGCGGTTGAGGTTCTTCGCATCGATCACGAGCGGTTCGAGCGATGCAGCGATGGCATCCGAAGAGGATGGGTTGTCGTTGCTCACGCCGAAGAAAGACACCGGAACATTGGTGACCGCCGACATTTGGCATGCTAGCTGGCGCAGGTACTCGGTGAGCGGCGCCATCTGCAACTGGGCCGACTGCCACACGGTCGGCGAGTCTCCGTCAGGGTCTTTGGTGATCTCGTTGACCGCCCCCATCGACGCGTCGTACTTGTTCTGCCCGTTGATCATCTTCTTGTATGTGCCGAGCAGCCAGGTCTGCGGCAGCGTCGCGGCCTCAGACGCCACCTCCATGCGGGCGCGTTGGCGTATGGCGTCGTCTGTGATGCTCATGACCGAACGGCTGATGCGCGAGGAGCCGAACGGTCGCTCAAGCGTGGCATCGTAGGGCATAGGCTCCATGAGACAGCGACCCATGCCATGCTCCATGTAGTCGGCCACCCAGTGGCCGCTGCCGCGCGTAAGCACCACCAGCGCGTCTTCTGTGAGCAGGTGCACGACGGTCGGCACGCGCTCGGTGTCACCTGGCATCTTCTTCGACTCGGCCACAACGAGACCGGCCTTGATGCGCTTCTGCGCGTCATCCCAGATTGCCGCCGCTGCGGTTGCCGGGTACGCGGAGATGATTGGCTTGCCGCCGCCGTCCGTGACAGTCCAGAAGCCGCAGCAGTGCTTCAGCTCACCGATAAGGTTCTTGCGGTAGAGAGCTTCGAGCTGGTTGTCGGCACATATGTCGCGCAGCCGCATGGTAACGGCATCGTCGTCGGCAGTGAAGCCGTTGAACACCGAGCGGTCTGCCAAGGCGTGCACCGCCTTCTTGGGCCAGTCAACGCGCGGGTTGATCTTCTTTGCGAGGGCTTTCGGCATGGCGATGCCTAGGTCTTTGACGCCGACGTGTCCGAGGTAGTAGTCCTCCCGCAACATGTTGCGGGATCGGTGGGTGCGCCACGTGTCCATAAGCTCGCGCACGAGCGCCTTGTCCTCGTGTCGCAGGCCTTCCGCCGCCGCGACCTGTCCGGCCAGTTCCATGTTCACTGCTGCCATCAGAAGCTTGCCTCCTGTTTACGTCTCGGGTCTCTCTTGGTTGTCCTCGCCGCCCATAGGGCCAGCGATGCGCTCTCGATCGGCGCTGACGAAGAGTCGGGGCCGTCGCCGAAGCCCCAGCCGTCGCGCCCGATGTCGCGCTTGATCGACTTCGTTGCGGAATCATCCAACGCGGGCGATTCGATGTGGCTCGTCGTCCCGGCGTTGACCTCGTCGGCCAGCATCGTCGCAGCGGCCTGCACGATCGCGGTGCTGCCCATGACGATCGCCGACTTCGGCATCCTGCCGTCCAGAAGCCGCTGCTTCAGCGCGTCCGCTCCGCTCTTTCCGTCGATGCAGACGCACGCGATCTCCTCGCGGTTGCGCAGCAGCATGTCGGATATGCCGACAGTGCCGCCCTCAGCGCCCATGAGGTCGTAAAGCTCGACGTAGGAGCCGGCACCGCGCTCTGCCTTCGCCCAGGACACGGCAACGCGCGACCCGTCGGGCGAGAACTTCACGCCGAACGCGAGCTTGCCTTCCTGCATCGGCCCCGCCGCCTCGCACGCCTTCCACTTGGCGCTCGAAAGCGCGTATGAGTCGGCTCCTCCGATTGGGCTCCACCAGCCAAGGCGCTCACGCGCGAAGACGTCGGGCTGCATCTGCTCGGACTCGCCGCGTACTGCCTCTATATCGAGGATTGTGCCGAGAGACGGGTTGTACTCGAACCATCGCGACTCGTCGTGCACGTCGCCGATCTCTGTAGCGCCCCACTCGATCCATCCCATCTCAGACCTGCCGTTGTGAACGTCCTCGTGGAGGTCGCGGAACACCGTGCCAACGTTGTCGGGGCCTGGCGGCGTGCCCAGGTAGATCGTCTGCGGGTTGTGCTTCGACCCTGCCGAGATGGCGGGCAGAGAAGCCGCCTGCTGCTTGGCCGTAAGCTCCTGTGCTTCGTCGTAAATGAGCACGTCGTAGGTCTTGCCTCGCGCCAGCGAGTCGGTGCGCGTGGTGAAGCGGATAAGGCCGCCGTTCTTGAGCTTGATGGCCTGCTGGCCGTTGGTCTTGCGCACGGCGAGCAGCAGGGCGTTAAGCTCAGGCTCGTCCTCGTCCTCGAATGGCCTTGAAAGCTCCTGGAACATCTGGTCTGAGGTGTCGCCGTGCTGGCATGTGTACAGAATCTTCTCGCCGTTGAGGGCGCCGTGGAAGCAGCGGGCGCGAACGTCCCAGCTCTTGCCGTTCTGTCGCGGGATGGATATGCCGATCGAGCGCAGCAGATACTTGTCGCGTCCATCGCGGGCGAGCATGGCGTCGAGCAGGTGCGGCTGCCACGGCAGCGGGTCGCCGAAGTACGCGGATGCCAGTTCTGCCGCCATGGGGCCGTCCCCGTCGAGCCTTTCCGGGATGTTCGCCTCGTATGTCGGGGTCTGCCTCGCCTGCATCACGCGCCTGCCGCCTTGGCACGCGCCTTGCGGTCATCGAACATGAGCGTGAGCAGCTTGCCGTGGGCGCTCGCGGGTCGCGCCTGCTGCACCGTGGCGTTGCGGGCCGACTTGGACAGGCCGAGCTGGTCCGACAGCGCCCTGATCTCGATGCTGGCCTCCTTCAGCACGGTCAGCGCCGGATTCTTGCGCATCATCTTGAGCCGCTTGCCGCCCTTGCCCCTGATCGGCTTGTATGCGGTGGCGTCGAGTATTTCGATCTCGTTGCCCTCGAGGGCCATGGCCTCGCGTGCCTGGTTCGCCACGGCGTGCCAGTAGCAGAGCAGCGCCAGCGTCGGCGCATCCTCCTGCGCGAACGTGCGCCTCGCGGTCAGCTGCTCCCAGATGGCGGCTTGCACGGGGTCGCTAGCCACTTCCGGCGGTATCTCGATGTTCTCGGCCATGATTCCCTCCTTCTTCGCGGGGAATCGTAATGGCGGCGTGAGATAGCGAAATCGTTCGGAACGGGCGGGGGGAAATCGGCCCTAGGCGGCCGGAGTGGCCTTCCGACCCGGGGGAGGGGCGACCGCCCCGCCTCTTTTCGGCGGCTTCGGCGCTTGGGACCAAAAGAAAGGGCGCGACCGCCGAAACGACCGCGCCCCTATTAGTGCATTGCTATGTTTTCCCTCAGAACAGCCGCGTGCGGCGTATCTGGTACTGCTTGGCGTCGCCCGGCATCCTGTTGCCGCGCCGCTGGTTGCAAATCCTGTGGGCTGCATCCACGTTGGAGTAGTCCAGCGGGCTGCCTCCCCTCGACACGGGCAGCAGCTCGTCCACCTCGAAGCTCCACGGGTCGCCGCTCGGCAGGCTGTAGTCTATCGGCTGGCCGCATATGTGGCACGGCCTTCCCTCTGCCCTCAGCCTCGCTCTCAGCTTGCGCCTTGCGTTGCCGTTGCGGTTGCGCGGGTTGCCGCTCATGCCAGCATCGCCGCTATCCCGCCGATGCACCACACGATGCCGTAGCACACGAGCAGCGCCAGGAAGAGCATCACGAGCATGGACACGACAGTACCGGCTGCATCCATTAACTTCTTGTATCCCATGTCATCCTCCAATGATCATGCGGGCCAGCGATACCGCCGCCCACAGCGTCAATCCGTCTATTAGCAGGGATGCCGCTATTATGAGCAGGCATCCCCGGTTGCATCCCGGGCGGCTCATTCGTCCCACCTTATCGTTCCGTCGTCGTATTCGGCATGCAGCCACGCCGCGTACTCCTCGAAGGACGCGAACTCGCCGACGCGGCGCGAGTGCTTCGCGCACCTCGTGTGCGGGTCGACCTCGTCCACGACTATGAGCAGCGGCCACGTCATCATGCGCACACCCATGCGCATGGCGGTCTCGGGCGAACCGAAGTAGCGTTCCCAGTTTGTCAATCTGCCACCTCCTACCCGCAGGCGAGCAGGGCCAGAACCACCAGCCCCGCCGCCAGCATGCGGATCACATAGAACTCAAGGGCCAGCACCGCCAGCAGCAGCGCCACGGCCAAGGCGGCTAGGGCTTGAAGTGCTCGCAAGCGATCTCATCCCCGTCCTTCAGATGGTCGAGCGCCCAGTCGACGGCCTTGTTGGCCGCGTCGGCCATGCTCTTGCCCGCAAGCTCCTCGTTGGCTATAGCCGCCTCAAGCTCAAGGCCGCACACGCCGTCGTCGCCGTCGGTTGGCTTGAACCACCTGCACTCGCAGCATGGCTCCGGCTCCTCCTGGTTCCACGGCGCGTTCGGGTCTCCCTCGAAGCAGCCGGGCGGAAGGTTCCACCCGCTGGGTGGTTCGTAGACGACCATGCTCATCGGGCACCGCCCGTGCACGGGATGTCGTGGCCGATGATCTCAAGGTCGTATGCCACGGCTGCGGCGCGCTCGACCTTGCAGCCCCGTGCGTTCTCCCAGCCATCGCATAGGTACACAGCGTCGCACTCGGCCATCTTGCCAAGGCTTTGGCTCAGGTAGTACAGCGGCACGTTCACCACCTTGGGCGGCACCGCGAGGCCGTCCTTGAAGTACGTGTCCACGACCTCGTATCCGCGCCGCTCAAGCTCTGCGACCGCCTTCGTGCGGGCCTCAAGTATCTGCTCCTCGCCAAGCCCGTTCATTGGCTGGACGATCATCGCCTTCTTCATTTAGGTTCCTCTCAGTCGCCGTCCCATACGCCGTCGGGGCGCATCCTCGCCATGGCGAGCAGCTGTAACAGCGCCCGCTTGGCGTTGCCCTCGGTGGCCTCCCAGTAGTCGTCGGAAACATCGTCGCCAAGCCTCAAGGCCGCTGCTTTGAGCATCGGTATCGACTCGGCCCCGGTCTTCCCGTAGATTTCGCGGATGCCGCGCTCTCCCAAGCAGTGGTAGTGCCTGGCGTAGTTGTAGGTCACGTTCAGCCAAAGCTCGGTCGTGCCTCCCAGGGCATATGTTCCGCCCGCCATGAGATGCGGAGAATCGACCTCCAACGTCTCGTGCGTCACGGGGTCGCACAGCCTTATGTCGTAGCTCATGAGGCCTCGCCTGCCTTCGCTTTCCTGCGGCGAACTTGGTCATAGTCGATTTCGTCGCGGCACTTTTCGCATACCTCGCCGGCTCGCTTCTTGTTGTCCTTCCAAAACTCGCGCGGGTAGCACGTGAAAAACGGATTGCGGTACGTCCTGCCGCATCTTTCGCACGCCCACTCAAACGAATCGCAGCTCATGAAATCTCACCCGCCTCGATGGTCTTCATGACTCGTCACCGTCCTCGGCCTTCGGCGGTTTCTGCTCGAATCGACACCACCTGGTTCCGCGCACGTCTCTTGCGACGAAATTGTCGTAGCGCTCGCAGCACGTGCGCTCCACGTGGTCGAGGTATGCACCGCACTTGCACAAGATAGTCACGCTGTTGAAGGCCTTGAAGCGCGAGTGCACGCATTGGGTGCACGGCGGTGTCATGGCCTTCCTGATCTCCCTGATCGGGTTTTTGAGCTTCATCGTAGGCGCCTCGTTCCTCTTCGCTTGCTCATCGCTCCGCCTCCTCGATGCCAGCGAGCTTCTTGGCGCGGTCGAGCATGTGCACGCGCATGTTGTAATCGCATTCTTCGAGACGATGTTTCTCGCAATAATCGCGGCAGCCGAGATTCACGTCCTCTTCCAGCTTCTCCCAGCTGTCGGGCTTCAGTTCGCCCGCTCGCTCGTCCCACATGCGTATAGCCATCTCCTCGTCCGGAGCGATGCTTCCCCTGGCCTTGCAGCGTGCGCATACGACGGCGTGCTCGGCTTCCTTATAGCGCACGTTCCCGCTTCCGCAGAACGGGCACGGCTTCAGCTCGGTTGTTTTGGCGCTCATTCGCCCACCGCCTTCCTGATTCGCGCAGCCCAGTCGGTCACGCCGTCCACGTCGGCTGCGTCGCACTCGTCGGCGACCCTCAAAAGCTCGTCGAGGTCAACCTTCCTCTTCGGCATCAAGCCCCATCCGTATTCCGTGCCACTCTCCGTTTCGATTGCGTACGGTGTCAGTGCGCAATCGGCCAGTTCGATGATGTAACAGCTCATTTCACCACCCCCGCGAGGCATCCAGGGAACGTGCCCGTCAGGTCGATGCACGTGCCGTCATCGTCGACGGCGAAGCACTGGTAGCTGTCCTCGGTCATGGCCTCGACCTGCTTCAGCGCGTCCTCGCGCGTCTCGGCCTCGCCGATCTTGATGCCAGCCCTGTAGGCGCTCGCGTAGCTCTGGCAAAGCGAGCGCTCGTAGATCCCTATCATTCCTGGCCCGCCTTCCACTCGTTGACCAGCTCGTCGTACTCCTCTCGGAACTCTGGCTCGAAATAGGCGATGAACTCGCTCTTGGTCATGCCGCAGCGCAGGCTTGAGTAGCCGACGTGCTCGATGCACCAGTCAGAGAACGGAATGAGCTTGCCGCCGTCGTCCACGCTCGTGCGGTAGCCGGTGCCGTCGCGGTAGAGCTTGTGGCGGCCCTCCTTGCGGATGGCCTGCTCGACCTTCGAGGCATCGCGCTCGCCGCGCTCCATGAGCTTGCCGCGCAGCTCCTCTGCCTCGTCCTGCGCCTGCTCAAGCTTGCCACGCAGCCAATCGCGCTCCGCCCGCGCCTGCTCCAGCTGATCGAGCACGTACTGCTCGCATGTCTTGATCTCCATGGGTCATATCCCTTCTCGTATCATCTCGTTGCCGTCACGGTCTGTGATCAGCCAATATCCGTATTCGTAAAGCTCGGGGTCGTGCGGCTCGTAGACCTGCAACAGCTGGCCAGTCCACCAGGCCTCCTCGTAGACCTTCGAGCGCCACACCCACTCGGCCTTGAGCCGCGCCCCGCCGTGGAACTTGTCGTGGCATCCGGTGGTGCCGCTGCCGCACAGGCAGAACAGCGGGCTTCGCAAGTCCCATGTGCCGCACGGTGCGACCAGTCGGAACGTCTCGCCCCAAGAGCGGTGCGCCACGTGGTGCACGCTCCCAGCGCGCCTGCCGCACACGCAGCATCGGGGAGACAGCGCCTCGTATGACTTTCCGTGGGTGTAGTGCGCCCCCAGGTGAGGCTTGCCGTAAAGCTCGGCTCGCTCCTTCGTGTAGCCGCGCAGAATGCCTGCATCGAGGATCATTGCAGCCTCCCGTCCGGGCCGTCGAAGTGCACGACCCTCGCGCCGCCCCTCAGCCGCGACACGATGGCCTTGGCGGTGTCGGGGTCTCCCTGCTCGGCGAGCCTGCGCACGAGGTCGCTTGGCTTGTACTGCGTGGTCACCAGCGTCGGCAGCATCGCCGAGTAGCGCTGGTCGATCAGGCTGAACAGGCTGTCGAGCACGAAGCCCGTCGGCCTGCGCTTGCCCAGGTCGTCCACGATCAGGTAGCCAACCTCGGCGTAGCGCTTGAGCGGGTCGCCGCCGTCGTGGAAGCTGCGCTGGATCTCGTCGAGGATGCGGTACATCGGCGCCATGAGCGCCGACCGCTTGCCGCCGGCCAGGCGCTTCGCCACGGCTGCGGCGCAGGTGGTCTTGTGAGTTCCGACGTCTCCCCAGAGGTACACCCACTGGCCGTGCTTCATGCACTCGGCGATCTCCGCAGCCAACGGGTGGTCGAGGCTCACGTAGCGATCGGGCACGCCCGCCCGCTTCCAGTCATGCATGGCCTTGTCGAGCACGGCCTTGCGAGCCGCCTCGGCCTCGGCCTGGCGCTCCTTCTCGCGCTCGGCCTCGGCGCCCGCGCAGCCGCACTGCTCGTAGCCGCAGAACAGCGTCCGCCCAGCGAGCCGCGTGGTGCGGGCCTTGAGGGTCGCGCCGCAGTGCGGGCACTCAGTCGTAGGCCGAAAATCCATCGTCTGGCACCTCCTTCGCGCTGCCGTTTTTGGGCTTCGAGGTGCGCAGCCAGTTGCGCACCGTGGCCTTCCAGTCCTTCATGTGCGATCGCCCGACCATCCAGCCCTTCTGGGCGTAGAAGTCGACGAAGCGCTCGGGGTCGAAGTCGAGGGCGGTGAGGTCGAGTCCCTTGTCCGCAGCGAACTGCTGGGCGTATTCGGCGACCTCGGCGGGAGAGGGGGCGCGGAAACGCGCCGCTTTCCCTCTCTCCTTAATCCCTTTTCCTGACTCCTCTTCCTCTTCCTCTTCGCTTGCCCGTTTGCTTTCGGGTTTGCTTGCATCGTTGCTTGCCGCTTTGCTCTGCGTTTTGCTTCCGCTTTTGCTTGGCGGTTTGCTTCCCGTTTCGCTTGCCCGTTTGCTCTCGGGTTTGCTTGCCGCTTTGCCGCCAGATCCTCCCGCCACGATGCGCTTGCGCGAGGTCTCCATGACTGGCTGCACGGCGAACAACACGGCCTCTTGGGCGTCCGTCCGAGGCTCGGGCTGCTCGCCAGTTCGCAGGTACCGGACGATCATGCCGATAAGCTCGTCGCCCTCCCTGCGGTTGCGCAGCCTAAGCGGCCCGTCTATGAGCGAGTCCAGTACCTGCATGCCGCCATCGCCCCTAAAACGGGATGTCGCCGTCGTACAGGCTTTCCTGGGCGGGCGGCATGGGCGCTTGCTGCGGCGCCGCCTGCGGGGCGGGCTGCGGCGCGTACTGGGCGGGCGCCTGCTGGTAGCCCTGCGGTGCCGCCGGGGCCTGCTGGTAGGCCTGCTGCGCGTTCCACTGCTGCGGCGCCGCCTGCGGGGCGGGCTGCGGCGCGTACTGCTGCTGGTAGCCCTGCGGCGCTTGCTGGCCCTGCTTCTGGCTCATGAGCTCGATCTCGTCCACGATCACCTCAAGCTTGGATCGGCGCTGGCCGTCCTTGTCCCAGCTCGAATAGCGCAGCTTGCCCTCGATGGCCACCTTCATGCCTTTGTGCAGGATGCGGCCCATGCTCTCGGCGCGGTTGCCGAACATCGTGCAGTCCACGAAGTTCGGGTAGTCCTCCCACTCGCCGGTTTGCTGGTTGCGGCGGCGGTCGTTGACGGCCACGCCGAAGCCCAGAACCTGCATGCCGCCCTGGGTAGCCCGCAGCTCGGGGTCGCGGGTCAAGTTGCCGCTGATGTTCACTCGGTTGATCGACATTTAGTAACTCCCTTCGCCCGTCCCGTTGGACCAGGTGCGCTTTATGTCCTCGTCGACGGTTCGGATCTTGAGCTTGTACACGTTTATCGCCTCTTGGCTCGCCTTGTAGAGCGCTTCGGAGCAGTCCCTGCGCTGCTTCATCTCGGCTATGTCATTCCGGCCTCGGCAGAGGTCGCTTATCACCGTCACGGGCGTTCCCTTGGATCTCTCCTCGAGGATCGCGATGCGCAGCGCCTTGCGGTACTCGGCCTCGTTCTCGGCGTACTGGCTTCCGCTGTTGCGCAGCGCCTGAAGCTCGTCCATGAGCCTGTCGAAGAGCTGCATGCGCTCGGCGTAGAGGTCTTGCATGGCCTACACGACCTGCCATGCGGGAGACGGGCAGCACCCGGGGTTCGCCTTGAACTGCTCGTACTGCTGGCGGCTCTCGAACTGGTAGGAGGTGCCGCAGCTCTTGCACTTGGCGATGAACTGGCCGAACTCGGGCGGCTCCTTCTCGGCGGGCTTGCCGTCACCCATGAGGGTGTCGGGGTCACTCGTGCCGTCGATGTCGAAAGCTCCGCAGAGCGCGTACTTGCGGGCATAGCTCGATGCGCTGCCCGTGACCTGCGCCTCGTTCATGCCCTTCTGGCTCAAAGGCTCGCGGGCGTACGCATCGATCTCCAAAGGCTCGCCGTGGCCGTCCTCGAAGAACAGGCGGCACGTGGCCTTGACGTAGTAGCGCTCGCCGATCTGCTCGATCGAGTCGTTGAGCGTGAAGGCGATTCCCGCCGCCTTGCACGGCTCCTTGAGCGCCGCAACGATGTCCTCCATGCTGCGGTAGTAGAAGTTGCCGTGGGCGTTGTAGCGTGCCTTGGGCACCACCACGGATCGCTGCACCTGGGCCACGGCCTCGGCCAGCGTCATGTGCTTGTCTTCTGCCATCGTCTACTCCATCCTCGCCGCCACCTGGGCTGGCGTGCCCCGGCGGATGCTTCCGGTGATTCCCTGCGCCTTGAGCAGGGATGCGAGCGCCTGCATCTGCGATCGCGTGGCGCTCGGCACCTCGACCGTCCACGCCTCCAAAGGCTCCTCGACCGGTGCTGGCATGGGTGCCGGCATTGGTGCGGGCATTGGCACTGGCGCGGGCATCGGCTCAGGCTCGGGCGCTGCGATCGGCTCTGGCTCAGGCTCTGGTTCAGGTTCAGGCTCCGGCTCAGGCTCGGGTGCCATGGCCGCCTTCAGCTCGGCGATTCGCTGGTCTTCCTCGTCGGCCAGACGCGCCGCGTTCAAGGCGGCTCCGAGGTCGAGCGTGCGGAAGAACTCGCGCTCCGCGTCGGCGTAGTGTGGCATCGCCTCCTGCTGGGCCTTGAGCGTTTCCCAGTCTCTGGCCACGTCGGACACCTTGGCCTCAAGCGCCTGCTGCGCCTTGATCTCGCCGAAGGTCTTGTTGAGCCACTGCGGCTCATGCAGGCGCTCGTAGGGGACGACCGGCGCGAGCAGCCCCGCGAACTCCTCGGAGTGCTGCTGTAGGCGCGAGTAGAGCGCGTCCTTGCGCGTCTGCTCGGCCTCGTCAAGCTGCGCCTTGATGGCGTCGGTTGATTCGTCGATGATGGCCGTGATCTGCTTGCAGCGCCTCTCGAATGCGTCGAGCGGCTTGTTGTACTCGCGCTTCACGGCCTTGCGGCGTTCGTCGATCTCCTTCTTGATGCCGTTGAGGTAGCTGCGGTCGTGCTTGGCCTCCTTGATGGCCTGGGCGCTCGTGAGGTCGTAGGTGGCGCCCTCGTAGTCGGCCACGACCTTCTTCACGTGGGCCTCCAACGCGTCCATGTTCGAAGCGATAGTGGCCTCGGTGTAGGTGACCTCAAGCGTGGTGGCCTCGGCCTCGATGACCTCTGCCTCGACCTGCTGCGGTTCGGTTTCCTTAGCCATAGATCTCGCCCGTCTCGTCGTCGAAGTCCATGGCCTGCTGCTGCTCGGCCACGGTGAGCAAAACCGTCTTGCCGCTCTGCTTGATGATGCGGAAGGCGTCGGCGTTGTCGGTCAGGATCTCGAATTGCAGGGTCGCAACGCTGCCCTTCACGGTGGCCTGCTTGAACTTCGCCTTGATGGTGGCTTCGTTGATCATGTCGTTACCTCCTATTTGATGCCGAGAACGGCGGCAAGGAACGCGCGACCGAGCTCGCGCTCTTCCTCGCTGACGGGCTTGATCTTGTCGGCGATGAACTCGCGGCTCTTGGCGACGCACTTCTCGTCGATTCTTGAAAGCCCGGCCTCGCAAATCGCGATCATCACGTGGTAGGCGTTTGCCGCCGTCTCGCCGTCGTTGTTGTCAGGATGCGTGGCGTCGAACATGAGGTTGTTCGCGATGCAGGCGGCGTGGTCGAGCACCGCTTTGTGGAACTTGCTCCCGTGGATGTCCTCAAAGCCGTTCTCTTCGAAGTATTTGGCGTTCATTTCTTCTCCTTCACGTACTCCTCGACGAAGTACTCGATGTATATGTCTATGCGCGGTTTGGTGCCGTATGGCGACCTCGGGCGCTTGGTGACGGCCCCCATGTCGACCTGCGAATCGTCCCTGAAGGCGATCCCGTTGAGCGCGTCGCAGGCGAGCTTGCCGAGGTTGTCCCAGTCGGGCTTGCCGAGGTCGGCGCGGCCCTCCCAGTACTTCGGGTTGCTCTTCGCGAGCGGCCTGGTGGTCGAGATCCGCATCACGACCGGGCCGTCGTGGTTGGCGAAGGTCTCGCCGTATGCCGCGCGGAACGCGTCCTTGATGGCCTTCTCGGCCTTGAGCGTCTTGGTCGGCGTGTAGGTGCGGTGGTGGCGGTAGTCGGTCATAGGGCGCTGCTTTCCAACAAGCTGGGCGGGGTGCATGGTGATGTGCGCCGTGGCCGCAAGGGTGCGCTTCCAGCTCATTCGCTGAACCCATCGCTCTGGCTGCGGTGCTTGTTGAAGGCTCCGCGCAGCTCCGGGTATCGCGCCTCCATGATTCGGGCAAGGGCTGGGGCTATGCCGTTCTTGCAGCCAACGTGCAGCTCGTTGCGCACCATGTTCACCAGGTAGTTGATCGACACGTAGCCCTTCTCCTTGAGGCGGCGGGCGTTGGAGAGCATGAACTGCCACGCCTCGGGGTTGGCCTCGATCCACTTCTTGGCCTCGGCAACGTCCTGCTCGCCAGCCATGCCCAGGCCGAAGATCTCAAGCTGGTTGCTCTGCGGCTTGGGGCGGTATCTCTCGTCGTTACGCATTGAGCACCGCCATGGTTCCCGCCGCACGCTGGGCGTCGGCCACGGCCTGGTCCATCGTGGGGATAACCCAGAGCCAGAGCACGGCGAGGAAGATCATGAGGGCCGCGAGGAAGCCGACCATGACGCCCGCCCTGAACTGGGAGCGCTCAAGCTGCTCCTGCGCCGTCGGGCGCTTGCCCTCGAATGGTATGATGGATGCAGTCTCGTAAGAGACCGCGTTTTGGCGGGTGCCCGATGTGTGGAAGCTGGGGGCGCTCGCTTTCTTTTTGCTCTGCATATCCGTTCTCCTTTCGGTGTTGTCGCAGGTCATTGCTAGGGCGCTTTTTAGGGCCTCTTTTTTGCCGCCTTTTTCGCCCTGCTCTTCTGGCTGTAGTAGCGCTGTCTCTCGCGGTCGTTCCTCTTCTCCCTGATCGCCTCCTCCTTCATCGCGTTGGCCTGTTCGGCGAGGTCTGCCATGTGAAGCTCCTTCGTGCACTCGATGCACCAGCCGCTGATCCTGTTCAGCGGGCGGAACGTCCATTGGCCGCAGTGTGAGCATTGGCGGCGCTTGCGGAGTGAGAGTCCGCACTTCCGCGCCATGTGCTTCACCGAGTCGATGGAGCGCCCGAGGTCTTTTGCTACCTGCTTGGCGCCGTCTCCGGCGTGCTCTTCGAGGTATCTGAGCTCACGTGTAGACCACTGCTTCACGCCTTCGCTTCTCCCTTCTGCTGGCGTTCCCATTCGCGGTATGCCTGACGGATCGTCGAGCACATGCCATCAAAGGCAACTTCGCGGGCCGTCTTCTGACGCTGCTCCTGTTGCTTCTCGTCGCTCATTAGGCCACTGCCAGCTCATGCAGCTCGTCCAACGAAACGCCGAGGATGCGAGATAGCGCGTAGGCTTCAGACAGACTGAACTCGTACGAACCTCGAACTTTGTTAAAGAACGAAGATCGGCTCATACCGAGACTGTCTGCCAGCGCGTCACGTGTAACGCCATTCGTTTCGGCGTACTCGTTGACCTTCTCCGACAGGTTCATGCTTCTCCTTTCTCCCGTACAAAACTTTGTACTCCTACAGTATTGTACAAAGTTTTACACCGTGCAATACTTTGTACGTGTAAATATTTGGACTGTAAGGGGAGGCCATGGAGTACCGGTTTGTTCTCGCACATTACTTAGAGGAACAGGGAATGACTCCAGCTGAGCTTGCTCGCGCTATTGGTTCCCCTAGATCGACCATTTCTGCTCTTTTGAGCGGAAGGGCAAAAGAGCCAACACTTGGTAAAGCTAAGGCGATAGCGGACGCTCTTGGCGTGTCCCTTGAAGAGATGGCTCGGATGACATACGAGGAGGAATAGGCATGGGACTTCTTGGTGATATGGCTAAAGCCGCTGCGAAGGTCGCTATAAATCAAGTTTCAAACACTGCGCACGAGAAGGTTTCCGAGATGTTCCCAACAAAGGAAATCGTTCTATCCGGCTCACACGAACGCGATGTCTACACCTACTACGGTGGGCCATTGAAGGGAATAAGGGTCGGGCAGACATTCGATGCTGAGGTCGCTAGGAAGCCTGTCACCCTTGTAAGCGAGTTGACGGGGACAGAATGGAATACTGCCGAACACGGAAACAACGCGCTTATGTATAAAGGCAAGCCATTTGGCTCTTTTAGCCCAATGAGCAAGAGCATTCGAAAAATGATCCGTATGGGATACCGGGTCAAGATCAGGTGCAAAAACGTTGGATGGTACGCGCAGGGGATACCTGAGATTGTTGCCATGATTCCAGATCCAGAAGCTGTGTTCTCTTGGCTTGACGAGTTCGAGAGAAGTGGCGAGGAGGTTCCGTTCAATGCCAACAGCTAAAACTGCGGTGATATACGCCCGCTTTTCGTGCAACAAGCAGCGCGAGGCCTCCATCGACGACCAGCTGCGCATCTGCCGCCAGTGGTGCCAGCGCGAGAGATACGCCATCGTGGCGGAATACTGCGACTATGCCATAAGCGGTCGTACCGATGACCGCCCCGAGTTCCAGCGCATGGTAGCCAACGCGGGTGAGAGCGACATAGTGCTTGTGTACATGATGGATCGCTTCAGCCGTGGGGAGTACGACGCGCCCATATACAAGCGCGAGCTTGCCCAGCACGGCGTGAAGCTCGTCTCGGCGCTTGAACAGATACCAGATTCGCCCGAGGGCATCATTTACGAGAAGCTGCTTGAGGGCCTTGCGGCGTGCGAGTCGAAGAAGACCGCGATCCGCACGAGGCGCGGCATGGAGGGCAACGCGCTCAAGTGCAAGACCAACGGCGTGCGCGTGTTCGGCTACGCCAGCAACGAGGCCGACGAGTACGTGATCGACGAGGACGAGGCCGCTTTCGTGCGCGAGGCGTTCAAGCGGCGCATAGCAAAGGAGACCACCAACTCGATAGCTCGCGACTTCGCGGCACGCGGGGTCAAGACCTCGCAGGGAAACCCGTGCGGCTACTCGATGGTCGAGCGGATGGTGAAGAACCGGAAGTACACGGGGCGCTACGAGTGGGGCGGCGTTGTCAAAGAGGGCGGCATGCCCGCGATCATCGACGAGGTGACGTTCATGGAGGCACAGGGCATACGCGCGGCCAAGGAGCGCAGCGCGGAGAGCTGGGGCGACTTCGCCCTTTCTGGCAAGGCGATCTGCGCGGGCTGCGGGCGCAACCTGCAAGGCGTGAGCGGGCGCGGGCGCGGCAACCGCAAGTACGAGTACTACCGCTGCCACGACGGATGCGTTAAGCCCGTCAGGCGCGAGGAGCTTGAGGGCGAGATCGTCAAGGCGCTGCGGGCTCTTCTGCAAGACCGCGAGGAGGCCTTGAGGATAGCCCGCATGGTGGCGGAAAGCTCGGACGGGGCAGAGGTGGCGGCGAGGCGCAAGCAGGCCGCCCAATCGCTCTCGGCCGCCGAGCGCGGCCTGAAGAACATCCTGAACGCCATCGAACAGGGCATAATCGCCCCGGGCGCGAAGGAGCGCATAGCGGAGCTTGAGCATCAGCGCGACCGCGCCAAGCTCGACCTTGAGGCGATCAGGGACGATCAGATAGACCCCGAGCGGCTGGCCGACTTCCTGCAATGCGGCTCCGCCCTGGACGACGCGACTCTATTGAAGGCGTTCGTATACCAGGCGAGCGTGAGCGACGAAGAGTGCATAGTGACGCTGAACTACGACGTGGAAAACAACGAACCCGCCAGACTTGACATCCAGCGGGTTCGTACAAAATGCAAATGGTGCCCCCAGCGGGATTCGAACCCGCGATATCCACCTTGAAAGGGTGGCGTCCTTGGCCGCTAGACGATGGGGACAGCGGGAAAGAGTATAGCAGACTTTTTTAGCCGTTCACATATCGTTGGCAAACTGAAAAACCACCACAAAGGTGCCTGTCCCCTTTGTGGTGGTGAGGTGCTAGGGGAGGAGCTTCATGGCGGCGTCGTGGGCGGCGTGCTCGTAGGTGTCGTCGAGGGGCTTGAGCGGCAGCAGGGCGGCGGCCTGTGCATCGCCACGGCGCTCGAGGGCATGGGCGATCAACCAGTCGGCGAGCTCGGGGTTCTTGGGCAGCGCCGGGCCATGCAGGTACGTGCCGATGACGCCCTTGTAGATCAGGCCCTCAAAGCCATCGTCGCCGTTGTTACCGGTGCCCGTGACGACGGACGTTCCGAGCGGCGTGGCATCGGCGTCCAAAAGCGTGCGGCCGCCATGGTTCTCGAATCCCACAAAGGGCTCAGGTGCCAGGTCGGTTTTGACGGCTACGTTGCCGATCAGGCGGTCGGAGCCGCGTACGGTTTCGGCGGCAATGACCCCCAGACCCTCAATGCGATCCTCGCCCATATAGTACGAACGGCCGAGCAGCTGATAGCTGCCACAGATGGCGAGCAGCGAGCCGCCATCCTCAACATAGGATGCGACCTTGTCTTTTTGGGCGAGCAGCTCGTGTGCCACGGCTAGCTGGTCGCGGTCGGAGCCGCCACCCATCATGACGATATCGGCATCGGTGAGATCGAGTGACTCGCCCATACGGACCTCGTCCACGCGAACGGGGATGCCGCGCCAGGCGCAGCGACGCTCGAGGGCGATAACGTTGCCGCCGTCGCCGTAGAGGTTGAGGGCATCGGGGTACAGGTAGACGATGCGCAGCGGGCGCGAAAGCTCGACTGGCGCGATGCCGACGGGGACGGCACTGCCATCGGCACACGTTGCAGCGCGGGCAGCAACCGTGGCTGCATCGGCACCCTTCAGCCCATCGAGTTCTTTGACCAGCGGCGGGAAGGCCGTGTAGTTGGCGACGGCATAGAAAGTGTCGCCTGCGGCTTCATCCGCAACGGCGCCAATTGCCTGCGCGACGTCCGAGATAATCGCGGCATCGATGCCGGCGTACTTGAGGCGTACCTGCATGTCGTGCGCACGCGTGCCTCCGGCAAAGGCGACAAGACCCGGTGTGTCGGCGATGCGCTCGAAGTCGACGTCGTAGATCCACGAGACATCGTGGCCGTCGGCGTCGTTGTCGTTGAGGAAGAAAGCACAGAGCCTGCCGCCCGCCGTCTTAATGGACTGGATCTGGCGATCGAAGCCCACGGGATTCTTAGCCAGGTTGGCCTCGACGGTGCGGCCGGCGATATCCCAGCGGCCCATGCGTCCGCCGGCGGGGACGTAGGCATCGAGCGTGGGCTGCAGGTGCGCCGTATCCACGCCCAACTCGTGCGCGACAAAGAAGGCGGCGGCAACGTTGTAGACCATGTACAGGCCGTTGTAGCGTGTGGCGATGTGTGCGGCAGCCGCGTCGGGCGCAGATCCAAAGACCAGGTCAAAGTCGTAGCCGTCGCAGCCGAGCTCCACGCCCGTCACGCGGCGGACCAGTGCGGGGCGTGCCCAACCGCACGAGGGGCAATGGTAGGCGCCGAGTTGACCATACTGCACATAGTCGTACTCCAACGGGGCGTTGCACTGCGAGCAAAAGCGAGAGTCGCTAATGCGGTCAGACTCGGTGTCGGTGGCGCCGTCGATGCCAAAGGCGATGTTTGCATTGGGAACGCGTGCGGCGATCGCGGCACACAGCGGGTCGTCTGCGTTGTAGATGAGCGTTGTTGCCGGAGAGAGCTCCAACGCATGGGCGATGACCTCCTGGGTGTGATCGATCTCGCCATAGCGATCCAGCTGGTCGCGGAACAGGTTGAGCAGCACGAAGTACGTCGGCTTGAGCTTGGGCAGAACGCGTACGGTGTAAAGCTCATCGCACTCAAAAACGCCCACGCGCTTGCCGCCGCCGGCTCGCTTGAGGCCGCTGCGCGCCTCGAGCAGTGCACCCACCACGCCCGGCTCCATGTTGTTGCCGGCGCGGTTGCATACCACGGTGGCGCCGCTGGCGGCAACGGCGTCGGCGATGAGGTTGGAGGTGGTGGTCTTGCCATTAGTACCGGTGATCACCACGCTGCGGTCGACAAGGCCGGCGAGGTCGCTCAGCAGCTCGGGGTCGATCTTCATGGCGATGCGGCCGGGGAGTACGCCGCCCTGGCGCTTAAGGACGGAGCGCAGCCCCCAGCGGGCGATATCGCTCGAGGTGCAGGCAAGAGATGAGCGGAGATTCATGAAGCCGTTCCTAACGTGAATGACATGGTCGTGGCGTTTGCGCCGTTAAAAGCCGTAGCGGCGCGCAAACTCCTGGACAAGCTGCGAAACGCCTTCGCAGGCATTGGCCCAGGGGGCAAAGTCGGGGGTATCCGAGATGATGCCGTCGGCTTCCCAAACCGCCTGGTGCGAGAGGTCCCAGGGGTCGCGCGGCTCGGGTCGGCAGGGAAGGTACGGCGTCTGGTACATGGGGTTCAGCAAGAAGAACGCGCCGCCCTCGCAGCGGTTGGCAAACTCACGCAGCGCGCGTGTCGCCGGGCGCATCTTGTTCATTTTGAACAGCAAGATCGTGCGGGCGAGCAGGTACCAGGGGGAGTTCTCGAGGGTATCGGCCCCCATCTGCTCCTCGAGCTGGTGGGCCAGGGCAAAAAAGCCGTCCTCGTCTTCCAAGCGAGCGAGGGCGAGTAGCACGGTGCCTGCGGCTCGGGTGGGGTAGCCTTCCGCCTTAAGGACGCGGCGGGCGTAGTTGGCGGCAGCACGGTAGCGGGCGCTCGCCATGCACAGCTGCGAGATGGCCTCGAGCGTATGAAGCCACCCGATAAGAGCCGGCTCGCTCACGGTAAGGTCTGCTGCGGTGACACCATCGGCCAAAACATTATTGGCCCAGTAGTGCGGGGCTTCCATGTCGAACCCGGGCACGCTTTGCTGCAGGTAATCGGCCGTGGTCGCCTCGAGCTTCATTAGGTCGCCCAGGCAGGCGTCAACGGGCGTGTCGGCCAGGATGATGGCGAGCAGCTGCGCGTCGACGGCCAGTGCATCGACGCGGACGATCTTGAGCAGCTCATCGCGCATATCGTCGAACAGGCGGTTGCGCGTCTGTTCAAACTCCTCATCGCTGCCCATGTCCTCGATGCGATGAAGCTCGTCGAGCAGGTGGCGATGAACACCGGCATAGGACAGCAGCGCCTGGGCATGCTCGGTCTGCGCATACTTGTGAGGGTTGACGCTTACGTCGTTATGGACAAGCTCGCGTGCTGCATCGGTGAGCTCGGGGTGCGACGCCAGATAGGTGCGCTCCAGGTAGGCGGGGATGTAGACGCTCGGATCCATTAGAGGTCTCCTCCCTTAAACGGCAAACCCTGCTCGGCCGCCCGCAGTATGCGCTC
>JAXKHW010000313.1:0-3166 GCA_036549635.1 Collinsella sp.
ACCGATGTGTTGCTCTCTGCTGATATCCCGTATCGCGAGGGCGCCCTCATCACGCTGGTGCATGAACAGGGAACCCTTTTGCACGAGGAATATCTTGAGGACGGCGTTCGTATTGTGGCGAAGCTGCCGGCTCGTATCGCGCCGCGGCTCAAGCGTTATCGCACCGAGTAGACGAGCTCCAAAAAGCCCAGAATAATGGGCTGATGCAGCAGATAAAAGGGGAGTGCATGACGTCCAAGGCTGGCGAGCGCCGGGACGGGATTGGCGTAGGCCCAGCTTGGGGCGGGATGTTCACATCTTTGAGCGGTGCGCGCAGCAAAGTATCCTGTGAGGTACATGAATATAAACGGGATGATTGGATAATAGTCGCCTGAAACGAACTAGGGGCCGGGAAATCCTAGCCACGCCAAATAGGAGAATGAATAGGTCGATTTCGGGATGCCCCATGTCGCTGCGAAGAGAGCGAGGCATATCGTAATGCCCCACGTGCTAGGCACTTTCTTAAGCATCGGTCGTGCTACGGCTGCCACAGCGGTACACGTCGCCATGCAATAAATGATGCCAAAGTTCACTGAATCGTCGACCGATACGAGCGTTGTTGCAATCCAGACGACCAAAGCTGCGGCAGCGTATTTGGCCGCTCGTTTAGCATTGTTGCGCGAAAGGGTGCACATCCAACCCGCGATAAACAAAAATACCCAGCTGATGCTGGCGCGCCAGATGTCTTGAAAGACGGTCTGGGTAAACCAGGGCATATCCCAGTCGTACAGGTAGGCGAGATCGTAGCAAGCGTGAAAACCTGCCATTGAAATCATCGTAAACCCGCGGACGGTATCAAAGATGGTGATGCGTTTTTGCATTACGAGAACCGGCGCATTAAGCCGACGACTTTGCCCAAGATGATGGGATTCGTTGCATAGATAGGCTCCATGGTGTCATTCTCGGGCTGCAGGCGTACGCGTCCCTGCTCCTTGTAGAACGTCTTGACGGTCGCTGAACCATCAATCATGGCCACGACAATTTCGCCGTTCATGGCACTCTTTTGTTCACGGACGATGATGTAATCGCCATTGAAGATGCCGACATTGATCATTGAGCTCCCATGCACCTCAAGGATAAAGGAACCCTGATCAGTGGCGATTTCGGTCGGGATAGTAAAAGTGTCTTCGATATTCTGCTCGGCCAGAATGGGAATCCCAGCCGCGACGCGACCAACGAGCGGTAGCGAGACCGTTCCGCGAGGTGCGGTGGGCTCGTCAGATTTAGAAATTGAGACAGAGGAACCGTCCTCGTTAAAGAGTTCCAGGGCGCGCGGTTTGGTGGCATCGCGCTTGAGTAGCCCGCGCGCCTCCAGGGCAGAGAGATGGGCGTGCACGGTGCTGGGAGAGGATAGGCCCACGGCAGAAGCCATCTCGCGCACGCTGGGCGGATAACCCTTCTCCTGCTGATATTCCTTGATGAAGTCGTAAATTTGCTGCTGACGCTTGGTAATTTTGCGAGCCATCAGGGCATCCTCTCTACCCATGTCAAACAAATGTTCGAATTTTGCTTGACAGGAACAACTGTTCGAAGATAATAATAACCGAACATTCGTTCTCGCGCTAGACATTTTTGTCCGCGCGGCTTGATAAAACTGTTCTCAGCAAAACACGCGAGAGGAGAACATGATGAACGCAACGAATATGGTCCAGGGAAACCTCGCCCTTAAGCTCGAGACGCCTGCCGCGCCCGCTTTTACTGTTGTCAAGGGTGGACGTTCCGGTTATCAGCCTTTGCCCGTAAAGTCTGCTCGCACTCAGTATGCTGTTGCCGCGCCGACTCCCGCTGCCCTGAAGGTCTCGACGATTGTTGCCGTCGCCGTTGCGCTCACGCTCTTTTTTGTCCTCGCTACGTCGGTCTTTAGCGCTCGTCACGCCGCGTATGCCGAGTCCGTTTCCAACGTTACCTACGAGACCATTCGCGTTCAGCCTGGTGATTCTCTTTGGTCGCTTGCCGAGGAATATCCAATCGAAGGCCTTTCCACGCAAGAGACTTCCGACATGATCCGTAACGTCAATCATCTGGAGCATGGTTCGCTCGCCGCCAGTGCGCATCTTAAGGTTCCTGCTCGTTCGTAATCATTATCGCGCTGCGCATGGTACTCTTGTTATCGTTTAAGAGGAGGTACCATGCGCTGTCCTAAATGCGGCAAGGCACATACCCGCGTCGTTGATTCCCGTATGCAGGAGTCAAATAACACCATTAAGCGCCGTCGCGAATGTTGCTCGTGTAACTACCGCTTTACAACGTTCGAGCGATGCGAAGACCCAATTGAGGTCATTAAGTCGGACGGAACTAAGCAGCGGTTCGATCGCAATAAGCTGCTCGTCGGCTTGATGCGTGCCACCATCAAGCGCGATATCGACACTAAGAAGCTCAATGAGATTATCGACGATATCGAGGTCGAGCTGCGCTCTCGCACGCTGACGGCCGTCACGTCGCATGAGTTGGGTGACATGGTGCTCAAGCGCTTGGCCAAGATCGATAAGGTGGCGTACATCCGCTTTGCCTCGGTCTACCGCGATTTCAAAGACGTCGATGAGTTTCTGCAAGAGCTCGACAAGCTAAGGTGATTCCATGTCCTGCATTACCGTCAACATAAAGCGTCTCGACCCCACCGTCGAGCTTCCCAAATACGCCCATCCCACCGATGCCGGCTTGGATCTGCGCTCCAACGAGGACTGCGTCCTGAAGCCCTTCGAACGTCGTCTGGTCTCTACCGGGCTGGCCATCGCCCTGCCCGATGGCTACGCCGGCTTCGTCCAGCCCCGCAGCGGTCTCGCCATCAAGCAGGGCCTGTCTATAGTCAATACGCCTGGCCTCATCGACGCCCACTACCGAGGAGAACTCAAGGTTATCCTCATCAACCTGGACCCCTCAAACAACATCCAAATCAACAAAGGCGACCGCATAGCCCAACTCGTCATCCAAGAAGTCCCCACGGTTAACCTCATAGAAGTAGAAGAACTAGACGAAACCGACCGAGGCAACGGAGGCTTCGGCTCCAGCGGCGTCGCCTAGGGGCGCTCGTATCCCTCCCGCCCGGGGCTTACCTATATCATTCCATGCTCAAACATTCTCGCGTCGCTTCGCTCGCTGCGAAACTGCGCGTGGAACGATATAGGTA
>JAXKHW010000314.1:0-9239 GCA_036549635.1 Collinsella sp.
GCAGTAACATCTCGGCCTTTAACGCAACCGGCGAAGATTCGCCCCAGGTGTTCGACCCGACGAAAGCGGTCCCCGATGACAGGGTCACGATCGTCGTAAACGACGCACAGGAGTCTTTTGGCACGACAGCCTGGTACATCACGGCTGGAGTCACACTCCTTGGCGGCGTGCTGGCATACTTTGTGAGCGGCCGTGCACTCAAACCGCTACGGGATTTCGCCGCCCAGGTAGAGCGCGTGCAGCCTGACAACCTAAGCGAAATCAGACTCAGTGAAGATGTGCCCACCGAGCTACAACGATGCAGCGCCTCTTTCAACGACATGATCGCCCGTCTTGGCGAAGGATTCTCTGCACAGCGTCAGTTTACCGGCAACGCCGCACACGAGCTGCGCACCCCGCTCGCCCTTATGCAAGCACAGATTGAACTATTCATCTCCGAGCACTCCGGTTTGCAACCCGAAACAGCCGAGCTGCTCGGCCTGCTACAAGAACAAACCGAGCGCATGTCTCGAATGACCAAGGTATTGCTTGAGATGAGTGAGCTCCGCAGCGTTCCTTGCGAGGACGATGTTGAACTCGGTCCCTTGTCCGAAGAGGTCCTCACTGACCTTGCGCCACTTGCCGAAAATAGGAGCATAGCCCTCAACTGTGCTGGAGACGCTTTAGTAATCGGGAGCGACACGCTCCTCTATCGGTTGCTGTTCAACCTGGCCGAAAACGCCATCCGTTACAGTCGCTCCGGCTCGACTGTCAATGTCTCCATCAGCGACAGCGACAGCCACGTGCTCCTGCGAGTCAAAGATGAGGGCCCGGGAATACCCAAGCAGTACCGAGAGAGCATCTTCCAGCCGTTCTTTCGTCTAGACAAATCCCGCAGCAGGGCATACGGCGGCGCAGGACTCGGGCTAGCGCTTGTTTGGGAGATTGCAGCGCTTCACGGTGGCGCTGTAGAGGTCGAAACAAGTTCCGAGAACGGGACCACCATGCTCGTAAGCCTTCCAAAACGATCCGTAGCATTAACCGAACAGTAGAACGAAAGGGGTCCCGAGCAACAGGAGTACAATTGCTGCATTGTTGCCAGCTGTTGGGAGATGGAAGATGGACTGCGATGGCTACCCATGCGTTCCCATGCCGTTGATGTGCACCGCCTTTGTGCCGGGGCAGATTGACGCTGCGGTTGCAGGCATTTCCGACCCCGATTCGCGCGCCATTGCCACGGCAGAAGCGCTGTACTTTCGCGGACAGGCCGCCCTCGCTGCCAAGACGGCGCGCCCCTATCTTGACGCCACCGATCCCGCACTGCGCTATTCCGCATGCTTTATCTGCGGATACGCCAGCCTGTCGCTCAACCGTATCGCCGACGCCCGCCGGTGCCTTGCTGGCATCCTCGATACGCCAACTGACGAGGAATCGCCCGCCGTCCACGCCACGCATATCCTGTTCGCCTCGGCCGCGAGTGTCCTGCTGCACTTGCCTTCCCCGTATTCTGCTGAAGAGTTTTATCCACTTGCGGCGCATCTGCCCGAAGGCCTGCGCCTATTCGCCAGCTACGTGATGGCGCACGCCTTGTACCTGCGCGGCGATTACGGCCGCAGCCTGGGCATGGCGGAAAACGCCCTGATTATGAGACAGGGAAGCTATCCCATCTCGGAGCTGTTCCTGCACCTGGCAGCTTCCATGGCATGCATGAGCCTCAAGGACATCGACGCCGCAAAAACGCACTTCGGAGCTGCTTGGAACGTTGCGCGCCCCGACGGCCTTGTCGAACTTATCGGCGAGCACCACGGCCTTTTGCAGGGGCTTATCGAGGCGTGTCTAAAAACGCAATACCCTGACGACTTCGCACGCATCATCGAGATTACGTATCGATTCAGCTACGGCTGGCGGCGCATCCACAACCCCGATTCGGGCGAGGACGTGGCCGACGATCTAACGACCACGGAATTCACCATGGCCATGCTCGCCTGTCGCGGGTGGACCAACGCCGAAATCGCACGCCATATGGGAGTATCGCCGGGCACCGTCAAAAACCGCCTATCAGGAGTGTATGCCAAGCTTGGTATCGGAACTCGCGCCGAGCTGGTTGCCCACATGTTGCGCTAGCGGCCAGACTGCCCGGCGTATCGAAAGCACTCCGGGGGCCTAGCGCTTTCGCGCGCTCAAATTGGACATTTTGACCCTCGAACGGCACTACCGCCACGGGGCACCTTCTCGCAAAATTGGATTATTTCCACCGAAATTTGCGGGATGGGAGCCCAAAATGCTTGATCGCCGTTCGCTACTTATCGCCGGAACATCCTCGCTAGCGAGCATTATGTTGCCTCGCGTGCCGGGAAGCGAAAATGCCTTCCTGCTGCCGTTCGCGCCCACCGCGGCCTATGCCGACGAAGAAGACCCCTTCAAGGTCCTGGTGCTCTCGCGCACCATGTTTGGTGTGGTTGTGATCGACGTCGCCAACAAGAATATGCCCATCAAGGGAGCCCAGGTCACGCTCGCGTCGCGTTATGCCGCGGGCAAGCAGCTCTCCGCCACTACCGACGACGAGGGCACGGCCATCTTTGAGGTCGCGCCTCTTTCGGAAGGCTACGTGGACGAGGCAACGCTTCTCGACGCGTACGACTTTAACGGCGGCATCTCCATTAGCATGGCGGGCTACCGTGATGTCGAGATTCCCCTTGCGCGTATCCAGGGCGGCACCGCCATAACCGCGCCCACGCGTCCGCTTTCCGACGGCGAGCCGTACTTCCGCCAGCTCACATTCGACGAATGGGACATCCAGTACGCTGAAGCCACGTTCATGACATTGCCGAAGGACGACACGGCAAACGAGCAGCCCGATACGCACGCCTTTACCGTGCAGGCACATCTGCCACAGGGTGGACAGGCAACGCTGCGCATCAACAAAGTGACGCCTGCCGCGGGCAGCTCACCCGAAACCTTCACGCAGATTGGCCAAGTCAAGGCCAGCGCATCGGGTGCGGATAATCTGGCGACGTTCTCGCTCGAGGACAAGTTCCTCGATGCGGCGTCGGGCATTCTGGAAGAAGGATGCAAACTGCGCTTTGTGCTCGACTACCAAGGTAAAACCTACACGCTCTCGTCCCCCATGGGCGTTGCCACCGCACCGGCTTCCAAGGCGGAATCGGGCTCGACCACTATCGTCCCCACTACCATGGACCAAGAGATCACTCCGTTTGATTTCCCCGCATCGTTTCCCGGCATCGGTGGTAATAAGTTCACGTGTTGGATGCCCACATTTCCGATCCTTTTCGATTTCTCGTTTGCTGGATACGTGCTGTTTGGCGGAGGATACAAACCAGCCAGCTATATGAACGATTCGGGCAATCCGGATCCGGAGTATTGGAAGAAGTCACCGCGCGAGTCGGGTGCCAAGCAGGCAAACCGCTACCTCGACGAAATGGAGGGGAAGTGGAATCAGTACAAGAGCATGAGTGCCGGTTCGGGCACCGACCCAAGGAACACCAAGCTCCTTCGCCACCATTGCACGCTGCTGTTCACGATGGATATCGCCACACAGGTGTACGGCTCGCTCGCCTACGACTGGGTGGGTAAAACCTGGGGCAACAACAACGACCCCGCATACGGCAATATCAAGGCCCTCTTCCAGGTAAGAACCGACCTCAATTGGACCGAGCAGTTTACCCTGGGACCGGTGCCGCTTTTCCTCAACGTCAACCCCTGGGTGCTGGCAAAACTGGCGCTCGCCGTGGGCGCCCACACGCACGGCAGCGGTGCGGCGTTCTTCAAAAACATTTCACTCGACTATTCCAATACGTCAGGATCATTCACCATCCAGATCGGACTTGCCGTCACCTTTGGAGCCGGCGTTGCAGGCGTCGCTTCGTCCGCCGTGCGCGGTGCCGCATCCCTCACACTGTTCATTGGGTACGAGAAGGCGGACGGCCACCAGCTTCCGCGGCTGCGCGTAGGTGCAGACGTGGATGTCGACGTGATACTCCAGTTTGTCATGTTCAAGTGGACCACCAAGGCTTGGTCGGGGTCGTGGCCCACACTCCTCGATTCGTGGAATATGTCGGTGAACAATGGCAACCAGTATGTGCTCCAGCGCTCTGAGCTCGCATTGGGTGGAGATACGCCCTATACGCTGGATGCCCGCTTTGGCGCGACCGGCAATGCCGAGGCAGGTGGTGTGCCGCAGTTTATCGCGTCGGCTACCATCGTCACCAATGCCGAGCTGCTCGCATGCGCCGAAGTTGCAGCCACCGACGCAAATGTCGCGCCGGTCGTACGCGATTGGGAGCAAGCGGTCACGCGCATTGAACTCGAGGCGGATGCAGAGAGCGACGACACGGGACAGGTCGAACATTTCGTCCACGCGCTGATGGAGAACGATGAAAACGCCGCACCGATGTATGAGTACACCCACATCGACATCGGCCATGCGACGAACGCCGTTGCGGACCCGGACGCCAATTCTTCCGGCGTGTCGGAGGATGAGCGAGGCGGCATAAAGCCCTCGAGCGACAACGTACTCTTCACTGGCGTGCTCAGCGAAGCCCGCATGAAGCTAGCGATGATTGCCGGCGTGGAGTGTCTGTTCCGTATCGCCTCGGTGCGCTACGGCGAGAACGGTCGTTCGCGCCTGGTGGTGCACACAAAGACGAACGGCGCGTGGTCCGCTCCCACGCCCGTGGACTTCCCCCTTGGGTTTGGCCAGGGCGACGTGGAGCGCAACGACATATTCGATTACGACTTCGACGTGGTGGAATATACGGACGGGAGAGAAAACAAAGACGCCTACGTATTGCTGGTCTCGGGAGAGCGCCCCGAAGGCGACGCAACCCGGTTCGATACGGCAAGCACAGCCGGCATACTGTCCGTTGTGCGCCTGCGCATAAGCAACGACGGCGTTCGCGTGATATCGCACACGTCGTGGCGCAGCATCTCGCGCGGCCGCCTGCAGGAGGACGGCTACCATTGCCTGCAGTGCCCACGCATCACGGTGGGCAAGACACTTGTCGACGGACGCCTGTCGGGCGCCTATCTCCATCGCCGCGGGACCACCGCAGAAAAGGCGCTCGGCAGCGAGGCTGAGGTTGCGCTGGAGTGCTTCACCCTGTGGTCGGATGATTTGGGCGACAGCCTCACGTTCCGTCAGGTCCTCCGCTTTCCGCAAGCGCCATCGAGCATCGAGCTGGGCGTACCCGAGAATATCAACGGCAAAATGGTGGTGCCCGTTGCATACGAAACTGCAAACGGTTGTGGCTGCGCATCGTATGCCGTGATCGGCCAGTCCATCGCGGGTTGGGGCGTTATGCCACCAGATGCCACAGTACCCCACGCGGTGCCGTGGCCACAACATTCGGGCTTTTTGGCAACCGTCAACGAGCAACTGCAGCATATTACTTGGACGCGAGGAGCATCGGCATTTGCAACGCAGCCCGTGGGTGCCGCAGGCTGTGGCCCGGCATCGTTTAGCGTAAGCAACAACGGCAGGTGCGTGCTCTATGTAGAGAACACCGATGGCAAGGTGGGGCAAACCTACGACGAAGAAGGCAACCCGGTAGCAGTGATGGGCAAGCACTTCCGCATCTTCGCCAGCACCTTGGCAGGCGATCTGTTCACGGAGCCGTTCGTGATGTGCGAGCTGGACCATCCCGTCGATCAGATAACGACATTTTTGACGTCGGGAGGCATGCTCTCCGCGCTCGCCACGCACATTGTGAGTGCCGAGCAGAGCGAGGCGGAGCTGCACGGCATAGAAGTGCCTCTGGTGGCATGCGCGACGCCGACAGGCGCGGTCGCTACCTCGGGCGCGGTGGTGCCCGGAGCGGCAGGCGAATCCTTCATGGTAACGGTGCGAAACGACGGCAACACGCTGCTCACCGCCGGAACGATTGATCTGTACCGAGAGGGCTCCAACCAGCCGTTCTCCAGCGCATCCATCGGGTTCGGAGCGAACGCACGCATGGCATCGATCTACGATCCGGAGCTTGCCGAGGATGCTTCGGCCAACGACATGGCACACGTGAAGTACACAGTCGAGACGCTGGGCGCACGTTTTGCGACGCACCCGCTGGTTGCCGACAATGGCAACGCCGTGCTGGCACCAGGCTGCACGGCACAGTTCCGCATGAGCTTTGCCATCCCGGAGAGCTGGAGCGACGAGGTGGGCAAGCGCGTCACGCTGTATGCGAAGGCGCGCGACCTGGTGGCGCTCGATCCCGTAACGCTCGAGGAGATCCGACCCGGCGCAAACTCGGCGCTGGGCGCTGTGCTGCACGAGCTTCACGTACCCGACGCAGCATGCGAACGCTCGGAAGTGCAGGTCGGCGTATGCGACAGCGCGGATACGACGGGACTTCACGATGCACCGATGACGGTCGACGGCGATGGTGGCTCGAGCGGCGGCAGCTCCGGCGGAAGCAGCTCCGGTGACGGCAGCGGCTCTGGCGGCGGCAAGGATCACGGCAATAACAAACGCTCCGGAAAAGCGGGCGCGCTTGCGGGCACGGGCGATGTCAACGCTCCCCTTACGGCTGCCGCCGCAGCACTCGCCGCAGCCGGCGCCGGTCTCGTCGCCTACAGCGCCCGCCGCACGGCGCTCGAAACCGACACCGCCAATGAGGTCAATTCGGATAGGCCTCGCTAGCCCCTAGTTACTTTTGTGAGAGACGCCGGCTCGGCTCATCGAACATCAAAAAGGGCTGGCCTCGGGTACCCGAAGCCAGCCCTGAGTCGCCTGACATGGGAATCGCAGTCCGCTACTTGAGCTTCAGCGCCTCCATCATGGGCACGGCAGCATCCCAGTCGATCTTCCAGCCGATCGACACACGGACGGTTTCACCCGTCGCGGGAGCCGTCGCAAACAGCGTATGGCCGTTGTCGGGACCGGTAAAGCGCAGCCACGTTATGCCGTTGTACTCGACCTGGTCGGTTGTCGTCTCCTTGCCTTCGTAGACCTGCTCTAGGCTTGCAACCTCTTCCTCCGGTGAGCGCGGGAAGATGCTGATGTTCAGGCGTCCTCCAGTCTCGTCGTGGAAGAAGTTTGCCTTTTCACGCTCTTCGTCGGACGAATCCAGCGTGTACCCATCGGCGGCCTCGATGCTGTACGATGCGCAGTCGATGCCCGTTAAATCTGCCTTCTCGCCAGAATCGGCCACGCCGCCGGCCGCCTTGAACTCCTTGGTCTCGCATCCCGTGGTGTCAAAGTGCATGGCCTCATGATTCTTGGCGGGGGCGTAAGCGTCTACGAACTCGACAGTGATGGGCCCGTAGTACGCCGTCTTAGGCGCCCAAAAATACACGTACTCAACGGTCTCGCCCGGGCCGATATCTGGCCTCTTGGAAAGATCGATGCCCTCGTGAAGCTCATCGGGAGCCTCGCTTGCAACGTAGTCGAGCACGGCCGCCTTGCCGGAAGTAAACAACGGGTCGCCTGCCTCAAGATCGCCCTGGGCAGCATGCACGTTAAAGGAGTCAAACGTCCTGTTCTTTGTGTTGTTGTTGGTAATCTCGATATGCAGGTAAAAGCCGTCCCGCTTCTTGGCATCACCGCGATAGAACGTACCGTGAGCCACCGACTCATAGACAATGCCTGCCACCTCGACCGTCTGCGACTCATAGGCCTTGGGCTTCTCGGTCTTCTCCTGCACAGGCGCGCTCCCGCCCGAGCTACCAGCCGAGCCGCTCGGAGCACTACCGCCGCAGCCGGCAAGCGTACACGCCAGCACAGCCGAAAGCGTCACGGTGGGAATTCCTAACAGCAGCTTCTTCGTCATGGGCTTCATCATCCTCACCGCTCCTTTCGGCTTGTAGCTCATCCGTTACCCGAGTCGCAAGTCGACTCCGTGGCATCGGCTTCCACTATGAGCGTATGACGAAACGCGGCGCCGGCGAAGTGACCCACGGCCCAAATAACGACCCGACAGCGTTCCTTATGGGCCAAAGGGACTCGCACACGCACGCCTGTGGCCCATAAAACGAGACGCTTGTCCCAATGTTCGATTCGATCCAACAATCCGCACGACACGTTTTCGACAACGTATCCAACCGCAAACGCAGCAAGACGCATTCGGCCGCCTTCAAACTTACTCGGACAGAACCGAGTCGGTTTTGTCCGAGTAAACGCTGTTCCACCAAATTCCGAACGATTGTTCGATGGATTTCGTGTTGGATGGAATCGCCCAAGGGCCGGGCTATGCTACCTTGACTATCTATATGACTTAAACGCAGCAAAGGAGCACCGAGAGAGCGAGTATGGCAAAAAACACCGCAAACTATGGTAACGACAGTATCCGCCAGCTCAAGGACGAGGAGCGCGTACGTCTGCGTCCCGCCGTCATCTTTGGCTCAGACGGACTCGACGGTTGCGCGCATGCCGCCTTCGAGATCCTGTCCAACGCCGTTGACGAGGCGCGCCAGGGCCACGGCAAGCTCATCACCCTTACCGCCTTTCGCGATGGTTCCATTCAGGTAGAGGACAACGGCCGCGGCTGCCCGCTCGACTGGAACCCCTCCGAGAAGCGCTTTAATTGGGAACTCGTTTTTTGCGAGCTCTACGCCGGTGGCAAATACAATAACAACCAGGGCGGCGACTACGATTTCTCGCTCGGTACCAACGGCCTGGGCTCGTGCGCAACCCAGTACGCATCCGAGTACATGGACGTCACGGTTTGGCGCGACGGCAACAAGTACTCCCTGCACTTTAAGAAGGGCAAGGTCGTCGGTGCCAAAAAGAAGGCACTCGAGATTGAGCCCAGCGACGAGGACCGTACCGGCACCACCATCAAATGGCGCCCCGATCTTGAGGTCTTTACCTCCATCAGCATCCCCCACGAGTGGTATCGCGAGACCATGCGCCGCCAGGCCGTGGTCAACGCCAACGTGACCTTCCGCCTGCGCATCGAGGGCGACGATGGCGAGTTTTCCGAAGAGGACTTTTGCTATCCCAAGGGCATCGAGGACTACGTGCTCGAGAAGGTCGGTACCGACTACCTCACCGAGCCCTTCTTTATCGAGGCTGACCGTCGCGGTCGCGATCGCGAGGACCTGCCCGACTACAACGTAAAAATCACTGCTTGCATGTGCTTCTCGCGCACCTTCACGATGCAAGAGTACTACCACAACTCATCGTGGCTCGAGAACGGCGGCTCACCCGAGAAGGCCGCCCGCAGTGCTCTGACCAGCGCCATCGATGCCTACATCAAGCAACAGGGCAAGTACAACAAAAACGAGAGCGGCATTAAGTGGCAAGA
>JAXKHW010000315.1:0-2494 GCA_036549635.1 Collinsella sp.
ATCTCGTCACGCGCTAGCCCCAAGTTTTCCAGGCCAAACGCCATCTCGTGCCACACGGTTTCGCACACGATCTGGTTCTCGGGATCCTGGAACACATAGCCCACGCGCTCCGCCGATGCCCGCACATCCATGTCGGCGACGTTCTCGCCCAGCACGAGCAGTTCGCCAGTGCGCTCGCCCGCCGGAGCGATCTCGGGCTTGAGTAGCGACAGCAACGTCGACTTACCCGATCCGGTACCGCCGACAAGCAGCGCAAATGCACCTTGGGGAACAGACCAGTCGAGTCCCTCGAGCACCGCAGCATCCGCATCGGGGTAGGCAAAGCTCAGGCTCCGCACCTCAATCGCCGGCATATCCGGGCCGTATGCCGCGCCCGACACCGGTCCCCTATCCAACCGAGCCATCAGCCGAACCTCTTCTCATCGATCGCATGCAACACGCAGGGCAGCATCATCCAGGCAGCGTACACGACATAGCCCAGCCACGGCGCCGGCACCGATAGTTGCGGGTAAAACGAATACTGCGTTGTCGCGGTCCATGCCACCGCCACCGCAGCGGCACCAAACACCGCAAGCCCAACCAGCGCGGCAACATCGCCGCGACCCAGCCGATACCGCGCGTACGTCGTGCGACGTGTCGCGGCGCCCCATCCACGGGAGCGCATGGCGTCCGCGCGCTCCAGCGAATCTTCCATGCCCCAGCCCATCAACACGCTCGATGCCCGTAGGCGCGAACGCACGGGATCGGCCGGCGCGCGACCCGGCACATCAATCGCATCCTGCACCGCCAGTACCGTACGACCGCGGCGTAAAAACTGCGGGATAAGCCGCATGCACATCGAGATCATGAGCGCGAGCACCGGCGCGGCGTTGCCCAAAAGCGCAAGTACCTTGTCGTATTCGAGCATCGACGCCGCGGCCTCAAACCACAGCACGCTCGCCACGAACAGCCCGCCCATGCACAGGCCGTAAACCATGCTCTCTAGATACACCGCACGCATGCCAATACGAAACAGCTCCGTCGAGCCCGATGCACTAAACAGCGGATTGAGCACCGCAATGATCAAAATCACCGGCAGCTGCCAGCGAAGCGCGCCCAACGTGCGCGCAACACCGCGCGTCGCAAGCCCGTACGCCAACCCGCCCGCAAGCGATAGCGCAATCAGCACCGGTTGCATCGAGAACATGGTGAGCCCCAACGTCAGCACCATGTAGAGCGCCGGCACCGCCGGATGCGACATCGAAAATGCCGCGACGGGTTCGTTGCCCGATTCCTCTCGCATGGTGTCCACGGGCATCCCCATCCCCTCGCTCAAACGTCAACGCCGCAGCGCCGCCACCATACACAACCAGCGCAAACGCCGTACCGCCGGCCCAAGCCTCAGCTGCCGCGCATCAATCGTTACGCGCTCATCATATGCCTGCGGTATCATATTGCGCCGTGTATCGTTTCCAAACACACGTCTCTATAACGTAACAGGAGATCACATGGACGCAACCGCAATTATCCTCGCCGCCGGCGAGGGCACCCGCATGAAGTCGAACCACTGCAAGGTTTCGCACAAGATTCTAGGCAAGCCCATGGTTCAGTGGATCGTCGACGCCACCATCAAGGCCGGCTGCAGCCGCGTCGTGGTCGTCATCGGCAGCCACGCCGACGAGATGCGCGCCCTCATCGATGGCGCCTACGCCAACAGCGCCACCAAAGTCGAGTGCGTCGAGCAGACCGAGCGCCTGGGCACCGGCCATGCCGTCAAGGTCGCGCTCGAGGCCTGCGGCATCGCGCAAGGCCCCGTCGTCGTGCTCAACGGCGACCTGCCGCTCATCACCGCCGACACCGTCGCCAAGTTCGCGCAGACCGTCGCCACCGGCGAGCTCGCCTGCACCGTCATGACCATGACCCCGCCCGATCCTTTTGGCTACGGCCGCATCAAGCTGGGCGCCGATGGTCAGATCGAGCGCATCATCGAGCAGAAGGACTGCACGCCCGAGCAGGCCGCCACGCTGCTGGAGTGCAACGCCGGCTGCTACGCCTTCGACGGCGCGCAGCTTGCCGCCCACATTAACGAGATCGGCAACGACAACGCGCAGTCCGAGTACTACCTGCCCGACATGCTCGAAATCCTCAAGGGTCACGGCCAGGCAGTCTCCATCTTCCACTGCGACGACTACCGCGACGGCCTGGGCGTCAACAGCCGCATCCAGCTCGCGCAGCTCACCGCCATCGCGCGCGACCGCATCAACGAGCACTGGATGGCAGAAGGCGTCACGTTCATCGACCCCACGCAGGCCTGGATCGGTCCCGACGCCACCATCGGCCGCGACACCGTCGTGTGGCCGCAGACGCATCTGATCGGTCACGTCACCGTGGGCGAGGAGTGCCAGCTCGGCCCCAACAGCCGCCTCACCGACACCACCGTCGGCAGCGGCTGCATCATCGATGAGACCATCGCCATCGAGGCCGTCATCGAGAACGGCGTCGACTGCGGCCCGCG
>JAXKHW010000316.1:0-11891 GCA_036549635.1 Collinsella sp.
CGTGGGCGACTCTCGCGCCTATCTGCTCCACGAGGGCACGCTCATCCGCGTGACCCGCGACCACTCCTACGTGGAGGAGCTCGTGGACGCCGGCGAGATCACGGCAGACGAGGCTCGCGTCCACCCCAACCGTTCGGTCATCACCCGTGCGCTGGGCTCGGACCCCGCCATGTATGCCGACCACTTCACTCTGCATATCGAGGAAGGCGACCGCCTGATCCTGTGCTCTGACGGCCTTTCGAGCATGATTCCCGATAGCGATATCGAGAACATCGCCACGCAATCCTCAACCGCACAAATCTGCGTCGACAACCTAGTGGACGCGGCGCTTGCCGCCGGCGGCCACGACAACGTGACCGTAGTAGTCGTTGACCTGGTTGACGATGGCGTCATGCGCGAGGCGCAACGCGTGCGTCGCCGCAACGTTACTATCGCCGCCATCCTGGCCCTCGTCTTTGTGCTGGCAGCTGGCATCTGGGCCTACACGGGTGTCACCGGCTCGTACTACCTGGGTACCTACCAGGGCAATGTCGCCGTCTGGCGCGGCCTGCCCGGCAAGCCACTCGGACTCAAGCTCCACTGGCTCGAAAGCGAAACCAGCATCAAGCTGTCCGACCTGCCCGAAGACACGCAAAACCGCCTCAAGGCGGGCATTCCGCAAACAAGTGTCGACGATGCGCAGGACACGATATCCAAGTACCGCCACCAGATCGACGAGGAGCAGACCCGCCAGGTGATCGACGCGCAAACGATTCGCGACAACACCAATCAGGGATCGACCTCCGAATCAGATTCCGAGAAAACCGCCGAACAGTCCGCCGAGGCCGAAGCCTCCGATAAGAATTAGAAAGGGAGTGCCGCTTATGAGTCGCCGCAACACCGAGCTGCTCTTGCTCATCGCCTCGGCGTTCCCCGTCATCCTGCTGTATGCGATGTACGTCCTCACCGCGGGCGCTGCCATCTCCTTTGAGACGCTCGCCGTACCGATCGGCCTCTTTGCCGCCTTCGCCGCGGCACATATCGCCGTGCGCATCTTGGCGCCCGGCGCCGACCCCGCCATCCTACCCATCGTATTTATACTTTCGGGCATCGGCATCACGTTCGTGACGCGTCTCGCCCCCGCTCTCGCCATCTCACAGCTCATCATCCTGTTTGTCTCGGTGGCGCTCATGGTGGGAACGCTTGCACTGGTCAAAAACCTCGACGTGGTCATGCGCTACAAGTACACCTTTGGCATTATCGGCATCATCCTGCTGATGCTGCCCATCTTTATCGGCACCACGATCTCGGGCTCCAAGCTGTGGATTCGCATCGCGGGCTTTACCATCCAGCCTGGCGAGTTCGCCAAGGTCTTTATCGTCCTGTTCCTGGCCGGCTACCTAGCCGAGAACCGCGAGCTGCTCTCCATCTCCAACCGCAAGATCCTGGGCTTTAAGATCCCTCGTCTGCGACTGCTGCTGCCGCTGTTTGCCGTATGGGGCGTGTGCCTGCTCGTCGTCGTCTTCGAACGCGACCTGGGTTCGGCCGTGCTGTTCTACACCATCTTCTTGCTGATGCTCTACGTTGCCACGGGGCGCTTTTCGTATGTCGTTATCGGCCTTGCGCTCTTAGCCGTCGGAGCCGTGGGCGCCTACAAGTTCCTGTCGCACGTTCAGGTGCGTTTCCAGGTTTGGGTCGATCCGTTTAAGGACGCCCAGGGCCAGGGCTACCAGATCGTCCAGTCGCTCTTCTCGCTTGCCGATGGCGGTCTGGTCGGTGTTGGCATCGGCAACGGCATGGCCAACAACATCCCTGTCGTCGAGTCCGACTTTATCTTCTCGGCTATCGGCGAGGAGATGGGCCTTTTGGGCGGCGGCGCCGTGCTCATCCTGTTTATGCTCTTTGCCGTGCGTGGCCTCACCACAGCCGCCCGCGCTAAATCCGACCTCGCCGCCTTTAGCGCCACCGGTCTTACGGCAGCCATCAGCTTCCAGGCCTTTTTGATCGTGGGCGGCGTCACCCGCCTGATCCCGCTGACCGGCGTCACCCTGCCCTTTATGAGCCAGGGCGGCTCCTCGCTGCTGGCAAGCTTTATCATCGTCGCGCTCCTGCTACGCGCCGGTGACGAGGCGACCGGACGCGAGGCAGAGCTTACCGGCACCGGCACCATGGCCGCCATCACCGATGATCAGGTCGCATCGGCCGCCGCCCCGACGGGCACACGCTTTGCCACCTCGTCTTCCTACGGCAGCGGTAGCCATTCCGTCGGCTCGCGCATGCGCCGTCGCCTGCTCGACACGCCTGAATCCGGTGTGCTCGGCCGCGTTGCGCTTGCCAACCGTCTAACCCGCGCGGTGCTCGCCTTTACGGCGCTGTTCGCCATCCTTATCGGCAACCTCACCTATGTCCAGGTCATCAAGGCCAAGGACTATCAGGACATGCCGACCAACAACCACACCATCGCCCGCTCCAAGTACATCCAGCGCGGTTCCATCATCACGTCCGCCGGCGTGACGCTGGCCGAGTCGCTGCAGCAGGAGGACGGCACCTACGTACGCTCCTACCCCAACGGTAACCTAGCAGCGCACGTGGTTGGCTACGTGAGCCAGCAGTATGGCACCACCGCCATCGAGAGCGTCATGAACGACACGCTCACCGGCTCTAAGGATTACTCCAGCTGGAACAACGCCATCGCGTCGCTCGCGGGCCAGACCCAGCCGGGCAACACCGCCAAGCTCACCATCGACTCGCGTATCCAGACGGCTGCTGAGCAGGCGCTCAAGGGCTTTAAGGGCGCTGTAGTGGTCATCGACCCGCGTACCGGCGCGGTGCTCGCATGTGCCAGCTCGCCCACCTACGACAACACCAACATCGATGCCCTGCTGCAGACGGGCGGCGGCGAGGACGGCTCCATGTACAATCGCGCCATGGACGCGCTGTACACGCCGGGCTCAACGTTTAAGGTCGTTACGCTTTCCGCGGCACTCGAGACCGGTACCGCCAGCCTTACCAGCACCTACCAGGCGCCCGGCTCCATGGACATCGGCAACGCACCGGTCACCAACTCTGCCAACGAGAGCTACGGCACCATCAGCCTGCAGCAGGCCTTTGCCGTGTCCTCCAACGTCGTCTTTGGCCAGGTGGCAAACGAAGTTGGCGCAAACACGCTCGTGCAGTTTGCCAACGCCTTTGGCTACGGCCAAAAGCTCGGCCAGGACCTGACCTCCGCGGCCTCCATCATGGCCGACCCGTCGCTCATGACCGAGTGGGAGACCGCCTGGGCCGGCGCCGGCCAGCCTGTCGGCATGGACCACACGCCCGGCCCGCAGACCACCGTCATGCAAAACGCCGTGATTGCCGCCGCCATCGCTAACAGTGGCGTGGTCATGGACCCGTACTTTGTAGCCCAGGTACTCGCCCCGGACGGAACCGTGGTCAAGACCACGCAGTCCCGCTCGCTGGGGCAGGCCGTCAGCTCCGCCACGGCCGACCAGGTCAAGCAGGCCATGCTTGCCGTCGTCCAGTCCGGCACCGGCACCGATGCCCAGATCCCCGGCGTCAAGGTCGCCGGCAAGACCGGCTCGGCCGAGACCGGCGGCACCAACGTCAACTCGATGTTCGTTGGCTTTGCACCTTACGATTCACCCACGGTCGCCATCTCGGTAGCCTTGGAGGATTTCGACAAGCATGACGTCGAGGCCGCCAAGATCGCCGGCATCGTCCTGACCGCGGCGCTTGCCGCACAGGGAGCGTGATGCCCATGATCGAATCGGACACCCGAGGCGCGCCGCGGCCGAAGAGTTAGCGGCAACGCGCCACACGGCCCCAGCGGCCACATCGTAGGTACTACACACATCGTTGAGCGAATAGTTATGTTAGGAGCAGGAATGGAACAGAGGGTCCTCGGGGGAAGATACCTCCTCAAGGATAAGGTGGGGACAGGCGGCATGGCGACCGTCTACCGTGCACAGGACCAGGTCCTCGACCGCACGGTAGCCGTCAAGATCATGCTGCCGCAGTATGCTGGCGACGCAACCTTCGCCGCACGCTTTAAGCAGGAGGCCCAGGCAGCAGCCGGCCTCTCCTCCCCCTATATCGTGGGCGTCTACGATTGGGGCAAGGACGGCGACACCTATTACATCGTCATGGAGTACCTGCGCGGTACCGACCTTAAGAGCGGCATCAAGAGCCACGGCGCCCTCGACCCCAAGAAGGTCGCCCAGATCGGCTCGCAGATCAGCTCCGCGCTTTCGGTCGCCCACAAGCACGAGATCATCCACCGCGACATTAAGCCGCAGAACATCATGGTGCTGCCCGACGGCAACATCAAGGTGATGGACTTTGGCATCGCGCGCGCCAAGAACAGCCACCTCACGCAAGACAACAACGTGCTGGGAACCGCCCACTACGTCAGCCCCGAGCAGACCCGTGGTCAGGACCTCGGCCCCACCTCGGATATCTACTCGCTGGGCGTCGTGATGTACGAGTGCGCCACCGGCCGCGTTCCCTTTGACGGTGACGACGCTATCTCGGTCGCACTCAAGCAGGTCAACGAGCTGCCTATTCCGCCGAGCCAGATCAACTCCGGTGTTGACGCCGACCTTGAGCGCATCATCCTCAAGTGCATGGAGAAGGACCCGGCAAACCGCTTCCAGACCGCCGACGAGCTGCGTCAGGTGCTCAACAGCTACCTGTCGGGCCGTGCCGTCAACGTCTCGGAGCCCACGCGCATCATCGGTGCCCCCGGTGAACTGGGCGCCACCAAGACTCGCGAGCTTTCCGATCAGACGCGCGCCATGGTGCGTCCCGTCTCGGGCGTGAGCGGCCAGAATACCGCCCGTAGCTCGGTTTCGGGCTCCACCGGCTCCTACGAGGTCGAAGAGCCCAAATCCAACAAGAACAAGATCATCGCCGCCGTGGTGGCAGCGGTTGCCGTCATCGGCATCGTGGTGGCCTTTGCCACAGGACTCTTTGGCGGCGAGCAGGTCACCGTGCCCGACGTGCTGGGCAAGGACCAGCAGACTGCCGTCGAGCTGATCAAGGAAGCCGGCCTCGAGGTCGGCACCATCGACCAAAGCTACAACGACGATGTCGACGAGGGCAAGGTCGCCGAGCAGACGCCCAACGGCAACACCAAGAAAGCCAAGGGCACCAAGGTGAACCTGGTAATCTCCAAGGGCCCCAAGCCCTCCGAGAAGGTTGAGGTTCCCCAGCTTGTCGGCCTGACCAAGGACCAGGCCGAGGCCGCGTTGGCAAGCGTTGGCCTGAAGGGCAACGCCTCCGAGGAGGCCAACGAGGCCGATGAGGGCCAGGTCTTTGAGCAGGTCACCGAAGCCGGTAAGGAAGTCGCGAAGGGCACGACCATCTCGTACAAGGTCTCGAGCGGCCCGGATACCACGTCCGTCCCCGATCTGACCGACATGACCGAGGCCCAGGCGCGCAACGCCCTCGATATGGCAGGCTTTGGCGTCGACGTTAGCTACCAGGAGAACGACTCGGTTACCGAGGGCACCGTGATCAGCTGGAACCCCAGCGGCAAGCAGAAGCCCGGCGCCACGATTACCGTCGTCATTGCCAAGAAGTCCGGCAAGGCCACCGTCCCGGGCAACCTGTACGGCAAGAGCATTTCCGCCGCCGTTACCGCGCTCAACAACGCTGGTTTCTATAACATCGGCTTCTGTGACCAGAACGGCAATCCCGTGAGCGGTAACGAGGATGCCACCGTTACGGGCGTCTCCCCCACCGGCAAGCAGTCCACCGACAGCACGATCACGCTAACAGTCGCACTTTCTGGCTCGGGTTCGGGCTCTGGCTCGGGCACGGGCGACGATTCCGGTACGACCAACTAGTCGCCATCCCACCGCTCATCACGGCTTTCGCCGCAAACATATTCGCTCACAGGCGCCCGCTTGCTCCCTCAGCAAGCGGGCGCTTTCTTTATCTGAAGCAGCGAATACTACGGCATGCCTTAAACCAGAAGAGCCCGGCACCGTAGCGGTACCGGGCTCGATATTCCTCTGGTGCCCCCGGGCGGATTCGAAAACTCCCCCCGCGGGGAAATTGGTGACGCGGGTGTCGACGGCTCGAATCCGCCGACGGCCCCCACAAACCAAAAACGGCGCCGCTCTCGCGACGCCGTCATAATCTTCTGGTGCCCCCGGGCGGATTCGAACCGTCGACACCCGCTTTAGGAGGTCTTGTATTTCTATTTAAGCTGGTGTTTTATAATTTTATACAACTTCATATAACCGCATGTAAAACGGCATGTTTCAAGAATCGCGAGATATAGGCTTCAAAAACTTTCTACCCTAATTCTACCCAGATACTCTTGCCTGGGTAGAATTTTGGGATTAGGCTAGGGGCAAGCCTTTAAGGGCTTGCCCCTAGCCTAATCCCAAGGAATCCCACCATGAGCACCAGACCACGAGTCGTCGGAAACGGCAGCGTATATCAAGTTAAAGAAGGGGTATTCCAATACCGCTTCAACCTCGGCAAGGACCCCAAGACCGGCAAATACGCCTACTCATCCAAGAGAACGCTACACTGCGAAGGTCTGAGCAGACGCACGCAACAGGCAATGCTCCGCAAAGCCATGGAAGAATACAAGGAGGAGTTGAACTCCGGTATCGTTCATGACAGCGGAAACCTCACCGTCGCAAAGTACGCCGAGAACTTCCACAGCCTAAGGGAAGAGGGCGGCTTCAAGTCACCGCTCGCCTATGCCCGTGAGGGCAACTATATTAGCCACATTCAAGAGATGTTCGGCCATATCCAACTTACCGACCTCCACCCTGACGATATACGACACATCTACGCAAACGCCCGCAAAAGAGGAATGTCAGAAGCCGAGTTACACGGGACGCATGTCAAGCTGCGACAGATTCTCCAAGACGCCGTAGACAACGAGCTCATCCTTCGTAACCCATGCACGCCAATCAAGCTCCCCAAACCAACTTACAGGGAAAGAACTCCACTTACAGCAGACGAGGCTTCACGATTTCTGTCTTGCCTCATGGATGAACCACTGTCGGCCAAGGCAACGGGCACCATGCTCTTGCTCCAATGTGGTCTCCGACGCGGCGAAATGCTCGGCTTGACTTGGGGCGACATCGATTTTGGGCAGCGCACGTTGAGCGTGTCGAAGCAGTTCACCAATGACAAGACTCTCCGACCGCCAAAATCGAAGATGAGCCGACGCACCATAGCAATCAACGACTCCCTGGCCCGCTATCTCGGCAAATGGAAGCTGGAACAGCGGGCGCAACTCAACCGATACACTCTCGATCAGGACGACAAGACGCCTATCGTTAACGGCATAAAGGTCGTCACGACCGAGGATGGCACATACGCCACAGTCGTCAACGTAGACGGCCACAACTTCGACCGATGGTTCCGCGACTTCTGCGTCGATAACGGCTTTGGGAGCTACAGCAATATCACCAGAAGATTCCAGCGAAGCGGCAAAGAGCACGTGAGGGGCACGGGATACAGCGGGCTCGTCCCCCACGCCCTGCGGCACACGCAGGCGACGCTCCTAATCGGAGAAGGCGCAGACGTGAAGACTGTCCAGGCAAGACTTGGACACGCATCTCCAAGTACGACGCTCTCCATCTACTCCCACGCCATCGAGGCAAACGATCGTAAGGCAGCAGATGCCTTCGGCGAGCTTATTTCCCAAGAGAGCAATTCATAAAGGAAGGGCCGAGATATGCCCGGCCCTTCCCTTGCTTTGAACATAGATAGGCTAATGGCGATAGACCATCGCTCCATATGGAGCTTTATCCTCCCAGGAAAACGATGAGGCGTCACGAATGGGGAAGACGCCGATTATAGGTGCCTTCATCCATTCGTCAGCATTCAGAATCATGCCGTCCTTGTCATAGATTGGCTCAACCTGAGAAGTCTGGACATCACGAATTCCCGGCCATATATCAGCTATCGCATCAAGCACCTCATCCGTAGGGCAGACTTCCTTTGAGGAAAGATAAACATAGTGCGGAATTGCATCGCTTGCATTCCGCACTTCAAGAACGAAAGCATAGTCGCATGACGCAGCATTCGACTCATTGACCACCGGCCAATCGTCGGGGACAACGAGATACGAGCCATCTCGCAGGTCCACGCGTTTCATTGACGGCCTCTTATCAACAAGGCTGTCTTGCGGAACAAATCGCAGCATATGGTTACGAAGAGTCTTGTAATAAGAGAGCTTGTCGTTTAAATCGTCGGCAGCGAGCGACAGGGACTCAGCATCGCCATATCCACTAAGCTCATCCTGAATAGACTTGACCCGTTGCGCACAAAAAGCGCTCAGCTCTGCAGCCGCACCCTTGTTGACGCGGAGACATAGACTCGCGAGAAGGTCGACCACTTCCCCCGGAGTCTTAAACTCTTGCGGATGTTGTTCCTTGAACATGCTGATGTTGTCATCGGTCTGTTCAAGGACGGTCGTCCCAAACTTTCGTTTTTTCGGTTTCCTGGAGCGTTCCATTTCATCCCCCAATCGATTTTCATTGTAAGTATAACCCTGTTTTTCGAGGTAAAAGTGCTTATCCGAAACTTTTCGGAACTTTTTCTGAATCTTCAGCGCCTCGATTGCCAGAAGCAGTATCATCGAATTGCACAGATAAGCGAATGCCGGAATGGAGGTGCCCAAAGAAGGCCATAGAAACAAAAAGCCGCCCACCCTCCCCTCTAGTCGCCAAACTGAGGTGGGGAGGAGTGAGCAGACCAAAGGAGATTCTACCATGGTAGATTCCGTTGTTCCCAAAGCGGGTATCGTACCCGCTCCTCCTCGCGTCGTTCTGGGACGCGAGCGTCTGCTCGGCGTCACCGAGATTCGTGAGCTGACCGGGCTTGGGGAGGTTGCCGCCGCGTCGCTCATGAAAGAGAGCGGTCGCTGCCTCAAGCTTCATAGCCGCCTCTTCGTCATCGAGTCCAGCTTTTTTGAGTACCTTCACGAGTTGGAGGTGTCGGATCCGTGCAGCCTGTAGCCAATAGCTCATTCAACGTCGAAGCCGATCAGCTCAAGACCTATATCGAGGAAATGAACGGGCGTAAGCCCATGGCTCATATACGCAGCCTCCCCTCTCTCGACAAGCTCATCGGAGGCGTCGTACCCGGAATCCTGACCATAGTCGGAGCGGCACCCGCTGCCGGCAAAACGACGCTCCTCAAGGTTATCTCCGACGACCTTGCCTCCCAAGGCGTGCCCACCGTCTTCTACTCCGCGGAACTCCCCGCGTATCGCATTGCTCAGAAGGGCATCACGCGCCTCGGCAACGGAGACTTCAGCCTTTCCGAAGCGACCGGGGCTATCCCCGAGAAGAGGGAGGCATTTGAGCACGCTTGCGCCATCTACGCCGAGACCGTAGCACCTAACTCGTGCATCATGGACAGCCAAACGTCCATGGAAGATCTCGGGCGTTGCATCGGTGATTGCATTCACGAACGTGGGCAGCGCCCTGCCGTTTTTGTGGATTACCTTCAACTCATTGCAGCAACCAATTTCAATGTTCGCGCGGAAGAACGCGTTGTCATCACCGCTTGCGTTCAAGCCCTGGGCAACATCGCCCGGACGTATGACGTCCCCGTTTTCCTGATAAGCAGCGTCGCGCGCGATAAGTACAACGATGCGAACACCGAGCTCAACGTCTTCGCTGGCTCGCAGGGTATCGACTACGGCTCCGACAACGCTCTCTTCCTGCAGGTCGACGGCAGGGACAAGAAGGAGCGGAGGTACAACTCAGAGCTAGATGTTCGTCCCCTGCTTGTTCGCGTCCTTAAGGCACGCTATGGCACGCTTGGAAGCGCCAAGCTCACCTTCGACGCGCCCCATGCCACCTTCTATGACCAGGAGGGCTAGGCCATGCGCGGCAACAGCAAGACCGCGCATGTCAACGTCCGCATGACCGAGGAGGAGCGTGCCGTCATCATGGCGCGCTCCTCCTCTTTTGACATGGCCCCATCGACGTTCATGCGCGAAGCTGCCCTCCGCATCGGGCAGAAGCCCGTCAAGATCGCCGACGAGGCGACCTTGCGGCAAATCCTCCACCAGATGAAGAAACAGGGCGGAAACCTCAACCAGGCCGTCCATGCCGCAAACGCCTATGGCGTGGATGCGCAGACTGCCCGACAGCTCACGGAGGCCGTCCGACTGGTGTCGAGCACGGCCTCGCAGCTATCGAACCTCATCTCCAAGAATCGAGAATGATCATGAAAACCAAGATGCCCACAGCGCTCATATCATCTCTTCTCCTAGCGATCATCGCATGCCCCGTCCTCACCGTCCCCGTCGACGATTTCGTCTCCGGGACACCGTTAGGCGCGGCTGCGATTCCGTCGTCGTTCGGCGTGGATACCGTCCTTGGCTGGTGGCTCACGGGTGCGTTCACTGCTTGCCCGCTCGGAACCCTGCTGACCTTCCTCCTCGCCTTTTGCATCTGCGCTCTCATCGCCTACTCGACCGCCCTCAACGCGAGGGCCGAGGACGGCGGCGTGCTCGGCGACGCCCACGTCAAGACGGGTCGTGAGGTCGTGAAGGGGTCCATGACATGGGGCGGCTCGACGAACCCCTCGTCGCGCGGGTTCGTCTACGGTTTCACCAAATATCGCGGTAAGCCCTGCTATCTCTACGAGCCCAAGAAGATGGCCTTCGTGTCAGGGGCCACCGGGTCAGGTAAGAGTCGCTTCCTCTACCTCCCCTCAATCGACCTGCTCAGCTACGGCGACGCCTCCAACGGCTCCGAGCCCGCGACCCTAATCGTCTCCGACGTGAAGAACGAGCTCATAGAGCTCACGGGCGATGGGCTTGCCCGTCGTGGCTACCGCGTCCTCCTGCTCGATACGCAGCACCCCTATCGCGGCCAGAGGTTCAACCCGCTCAAGCAGGTGCTCGACCTCCATGCCGAGGGGCGCGACCAGGAGGCCGAGCAGGCGGCGGACGCCATCGCGGAGCTCGTGGTGCAGGATGACGAGAAGGGCAAGGGTTCGCACTGGACGGCATCGGCCAGGGGCCTGCTCTCGGCCCTGGTCCTGCTGGTCTCCATGTCTGACGGGTGTCCCGAGGGATCGAGGCACCTCGCGACCGTCTGCGAGGTCTTGGACCGTGGCACCGAGGCCGAGGGCGACGACCCGGCCGAGCCTCTGAAGGCCGTCTTCCGCTCCCTGCCGAGCGGTCACCCCGCCAAGGGCAGGGCGTCGCAGTTCGTCTCCTCGGGCGGCAACGAGCTCAGGAGCATCCTCTCGACGCTCAAGGTGGCACTCCGCCCGTTCTCGTCCGCGCCGGTCGCATGGATGACCTCTGGCTCCGACATCGACCCGCGAACGGTGCTCACGGAGAAGAGTGCCGTCTTCCTCCACGTGCTCGACGAGGGCTCCCCCTACAACTGCATAGCGGCGATATTCCTCTCGCAGCTCTGGGCTTCGGTCCAGGCGGTCGCGGACGTGAACGGCGGAAAACTCCCCCGCCCCGTGCAGATACTCGGCGACGAGTGGGGCAACCTCCCCCGCGTCGAGTGCCTGCCCGCGCTCCTCAGCCTAGGACGCAGCTACGGTTGTTTCTGGGTCGGCGCGACGCAGGACGTATCCCAGCTCAACAAGTATGGCGAGAGAGACGGCCGCAGGAAGATCCTCGCGAACTGCGGCATCAAGGTCGCGATGAAGCTCGCCGAGGAGGAGGACCGCCGGTACTTCACCGAGCTCATCGGCAAGACCACGCGCCACACGCAGGGCACGAGCAACGGCAGGGCCGCGTCAGGCACGTCCTCCTCGACGTCCTACAGCGAGAGCGCCGACGACGTGATACACCCCTGGGAGTGGCGCGACATGGCCCCGGACCGGGACGGGATCATCGTCGTGAAGCACGCGGACAACGGTATGCCCGCATGTCGAGCCGGCGTCTTCCGCTCCCC
>JAXKHW010000317.1:0-5495 GCA_036549635.1 Collinsella sp.
ATCGTGTCCCCGCCCAAGGCCGGCAAGACCACGATCCTCAAGAAGATCTGCCAGTCTATCTCGATTAACAACCCCGAGGGGCACCTCATCTGCCTGCTCGTCGACGAGCGCCCCGAAGAGGTCACCGATATGCAGCGTTCCATCAAGGGCGAGGTTGTGGCGTCGACCTTCGATATGCCCGCCGATAACCACACTCGCGTGGCAGAGCTTGTCATCGAGCGCGCCAAGCGCATCGTGGAGCTGGGCGGCGATGTTGTGGTGGTGCTCGACTCCATCACGCGTCTTGCCCGCGCCTACAACTTGGCGGCGCCCGCCTCAGGCCGCATCCTTTCGGGCGGCGTCGATTCGGCGGCACTGTATCCTCCCAAGCGCTTCCTGGGTGCAGCCCGTAATATCGAGAACGGTGGCTCGCTCACCATCCTGGCCTCTGCCCTCATCGACACCGGTTCCAAGATGGACGAGGTCATCTTTGAGGAGTTCAAGGGCACCGGCAACATGGAGCTCAAGCTCGACCGCGACCTGGCCGACCGCCGCATCTTCCCGGCTATCGACCCCGTTGCCTCCGGTACGCGTAACGAGGACCTGTTGGTTGACGAGCAGATGCGTCCGTTTGTCTTTGGCTTGCGTCGCATTCTTGCCGGCATGAACAACACCGAGCGCGCGGCCGCATCGTTTATCAAGGGTCTTAAGGGCACCAACACCAACCAGGATTTCCTGGTGCGTTCGGCCAAAAAACACAGCGACTACGAGCAGACGTTCTAGGTTGTCATCTACACGCAGCGATAGTCATCAATGCAATAAAGGGTCGGGGCTTTGAGCCTCGGCCCTTTTCTATATCGCCGCTCCGCGCTTTTTTGACCATAAGACTGGCAAGCAGCAGGTTTCCCGTTTCAATCCGACATCGTCGCTTGCAATCGACAGGGCGGTTTCGCATAATAGCTTTTAAGCTTCGCGACGGAAAACGCAGATGAAACGAACCATATACCGTTGCTTTGGGGCATAGCCCCGCTTCATCTTCTCTCGCGCAGCCAACTGAATGATGCGATTTGGGTGCTGGAAGATGGGGAGAGCTCATGGCTTCTTCTGATGCAACACAACGAGCAGTCCTTGCCGGACTTTCGTGCGGGATCGGCCTTGCCGCTCCCGTGGTTATGTATGCCGCGACGCTGCCGTTTTCGTCGGTGAACGAGACGGTCGCGGCGGGTGCGGTTCCCTTCGCCGTGGGCGCGGTGGCGGGCGTGGGCATCTATGCCGCCTCGCTGGGTATCTCCGAGTATCGTGCGCAGCGTGAAGAGCGTCTGTTCCAGCCCGATGCCATGGGCGGTGCCGCCAATCTCAATCAGCATCAAAGCGAGTTCAAGACCGCCTCGATTTCAGCTCAGCAGCAGGATGCGACTCCTTACGCTGCGGCTTCTGCTTCTCAGGCTCAGCCGGAGCAGTCTACCTCGGCATTCCTTTCCGGCCTGACTGGTGCGTTCCAGCGCCGTCATGCCGATGATGGTGTCCCTACCATCGCTCGAGCCGCAGATGCTATGGACGAGGACGAGGCTTGGTCCATGATCGACAGTATGCTCGACGACGATTCGCCAGTGAGCTGCGACCCTGCACACTCGCGCGACGTCTATCAAGTCGCCATCGACGAGCTCACCAACGGCGGGCAGACCGGCTCCTTCAATCGCGACGACATCGCCGCCGCGGCACGCGCCGTGTCTGGTTCCCAGGCCGCCCCTGCGGGCAGCACGGCGGCTTTCGTGGCACTCGTTGCCAACGCGGCAGCCAATAACGCCTACAACACTACCTCGGCGGACGCGAACGCTTCTGCCGACAATTCGTACGTTGATGAAGCCATGACTGCGGACGAGGAGGCCGTTGCCGCCCGCCGTGCCGCCGAAAGCTCGCTTTGGGGCGCTCCTGCCCAGCAGCAGGCGGCTGAGGCTGCGCCGTACAATGCAAACCTCGCCAGCATGCCTATCATCTCCGGTGCCGCGGACATCGATCTCGATGACCTCGATGAGCCTGCAGCCATCACCGCATCGATTGATGCCCAAGATCGCATCGACACCGGCGACCTTCCGGACGCCTCGCTCGAGGTTGATGTTCCCATGGCCGATTACTCGGGCCACGAGGACATGTGGGCCGCCGCCACCGCGATTCTGGATGAGATTGACGAGCCTGCTCCTGTTGCAGCCCCCGCTCCCGTCGCTGCCCATCAGCCTGCTGCCCCCGCCTATGTCGGCCGTCACAGCGCTGTGTTCCCCGAGGATACTGCCCGTATCTCGCGCGAGAGCATCGAGCGGGCCGAGGCTATTGCCGCCGGCATTATGGAAAACCGTCGTCACGAGCGCGTCAATCAGATCCTCGAGGAAGAGATCGAGCGCCTGCAGTCCTCTACCGCCAAGCGTACGGGCCGTGCTTATCTGAGCGTTATCGAGGGCGGTACCGCCAGCTTCGCGCCGCTCCGCGCGGAGGCATAACTTCTGCATGGTTAAGATCTATCGAAAATGGGCGGTTGTAACCTGCCTGATGGCGCTCTTGATCTGGGGCAATTCGCTGGTTCCCGGCTCGGGGTCGGGCTCGCTGAGCCTAACGGTCATGGAAGCTATCCGCGGTTTCCTGCACGGCGTGGGACTTCCATATGAATGGGTGACCAACTTTGTTGTTCGCAAGTGCGCGCATTTTACCGAGTATATGGTGCTCGGCATCCTGGCAACGCACGCCTTTGATTTTGAGGGCCGGCGCACCTTTGACGTGCTGCTGCCCACGGCGGTGTTCCTGCTGCTGATTCCCTCGATCGACGAGACGATTCAGCTCTTTGTGCCGGGACGCGCCGGCATGATCACCGATGTGATGATCGACTGCTGTGGAGCGGCAACGGGCGTTGTGCTCCGATATCTACTACGATCGCTCATATGTGCCAAAAAGGCCGCCTAGGACGTATGTTTGGTCCTAGGCGGCCTTTTTTATTTGAGGACTTATATGAGGCGTGGTGGCGTCGTTCCGTAGGTCGGATTTGCCGGGCGCGCCACGCCCTGTGGGTGCGTCTGCTACTGAAGCGCCTGTGCGCCCAGGGCCAGGCAGCCCATGATGCCCTGCTTGCCCTCGAGGCTGTTGTTGACAATATAGGAATCGATGTCGTTGACCTCGGGCGTGACGATATAGCCGTTGAGCATCTCGGCGCACTTTTTGCGTGCGAGCGGCACGATGGGGGTGTGGTCGGCCACGCCGCCGCCGATGATGATCTTTTGCGGTGCGTAGCACAGCGTGTAGGTCATGAGCGCCTGTGCCAGATAGCCTGCGAGCAGGTCCATGGCCTCCGGGTCATCGGCCATGTCTCCGGCGCTCTTGCCATCCCAGCGCTTTTTAACGCCAGGGCCGGCGATGAGGCCCTCGAGGCAGTTGTCATGGAAGGGGCAGGCGCTATGCTCGCCGATGGTGTCGCGCGGGTCGCGCGTGACCAGGATGTGGCCGGCCTCGGGATGCATCATGCCGTGCACGAGCTTGCCGCCCGAGAGCACGCCGGCGCCCACGCCGGTGCCGATGGTCAGGTAGACCACGTCGGTGAGGCCCTGGGCGCAACCAAAGGTGACCTCGCCCAAGCAGGCAACGTTGACGTCGGTGTCGTAGCCACAGGGAATATTGAGCTCGTTTTGGATGGTGCCCAGCAGATCAAAGTAGCGCCATGCCGTTTTGGGCGTCTCCAGGATCTTGCCGTATTGGGGCGACGCGGGGTTGACTGCGGTGGGGCCAAAGGCGCCGATGCCCAGCGCGGTGATGCCCTTGTCGGCAAACCATGCATTGACGGCCTCAACGGTCTCCTGCGGGGTCGTGGTCGCGATCTGCTCACGCTCCAGGACCGTACCGTCTGCATAGCCCGTGGCGCAGACCATCTTGGTGCCGCCGGCCTCGAGCGCTCCGATAAGCTGCTGTTCTGCCATAGTATTCCTCTCTCTGGGACGAGTTGCTCCGTGACTAAAGTATAGGTCTCTAAACTATTTAAGAATGCGTTATAAAAAGAAGCCTCGCAACGCGGCGGGCGGTGCGAGGCTTCTTTGGCTACTTTAGCTGCCGGGCCGTCCTTACCCGCGCGGCTTGATTTTATCACGTAGAGACTTGAGGTTCTCCAGTGCCGCATTAAGCGTCTCGTTCCGCTTGGCAAAGTGGAAACGAATCAGATGGTTGACGGGCTCGCGGAAGAAGCTCGAGCCGGGCACTGCGCCCACGCCCACCTTAGACGCGAGATCCTCGCAGAATTCGAGGTCGCTGTCATAGCCAAACTCAGAGATGTCCATCATGACGTAGTAAGCGCCCTGCGGCACGTTGTGCTCAAGACCGATGCTATCGAGCCCCTGGCAGAACAGGTCGCGCTTGGCGGTGTAGAGGTCGAGGACCTCCTGGTAATAGCTGTCGTCGAAGTTGAGGGCGGTGACAACGGCTTCCTGCAGGGGAGCGGCGGCACCCACGGTGAGAAAGTCGTGGACCTTCTTGATGCGCTCGGTGATCTGGGCCGGGGCAATGGTGTAGCCAAGACGCCAGCCGGTGATGGAGTACGTCTTAGACAGCGAACTACAGCTGATGGTTCGCTCGAACATGCCGGGCAGCGTGGCCATATAGACGTGCTCGTGGGGCGCGTAGACGATGTGCTCGTATACCTCGTCGGTAATGCAGTAGGCGTCGTACTTTTTGCAGAGGTCGGCGATAAAGGTGAGCTCCTCGCGCGTAAAGACCTTGCCGCAGGGGTTGGAAGGGTTGCACAGGACGATGGCCTTGGGGTCGTTGTCGCGGAAGGCCGCCTCGAGTGTCTCGCGGTCAAAGTCGAATGTGGGCGGGTTGAGCGGCACGTAGATGGGCTCGGCACCCGAAAGGATCGTGTCGGCGCCGTAGTTCTCGTAGAACGGCGAGAAGATGACGACCTTGTCGCCGGGGTTGGTGACCGTCATCATGGCGGCCATCATGGCCTCGGTGGAGCCGCAGGTGACTACGATATTCTCGTTGGGGTTCACCGGCATGCCCATAAAGTGCTCCTGTTTGGCGGCAAGCGCCTCGCGCATGGCCTGGGAGCCCCAGGTGATGGAGTACTGGTGATAGAGCGGCTTGGGATCGGCGGCGATGGTGCTGAGGCTATCGAGCAGCTGCGCCGGGGGATTGAAGTCAGGGAAGCCCTGCGAGAGATTGACAGCGCCGTACTTATTGGAGATGCGTGTCATGCGGCGGATGACCGAATCGGTAAATCTTGCCGTGCGGTTGGAGAGTTCTTTCATGACGGTCCTTTCGAGGATTTGCAGTGGGGCAAGTTTACTCCTATGAAACCGGTGGGATTTGCTCGAAATGGTCTCGAAAAACTCTTTTCAAAATTCTTGAAAATTGGGGCTTGCATCGCGTGGCGTTCCTTGCAATAATAGTCGAGCGCGAAGCGCACAGGACACGGTGGGTGTAGCTCAGTTGGCTAGAGCGACGGGTTGTGGTCCCGTAGGTCGAGGGTTCGAGTCCCTTTACCC
>JAXKHW010000318.1:0-4274 GCA_036549635.1 Collinsella sp.
ACGATTACGAGGCTGCCTTTGAGCTCGGCCGTGCGCTTGCGGGTCGGGTGGATGGCAAGATCGCCTACATCGGAGTTACCGAAGAGGACCGCGCGGCCGGTTATGACCGCCGTCGCGGTTTTGAGGCCGGCTTGCGCGCCGCGGGTAACCCGCTCGATGCCGCCTTGATTCGCCTGGGCTCGTTTACGCTCGACTCAGGCTATCGCGCTGCGCGCGAGCTGCTTGCCGATGCCCCCGATGTTTCGTTTATCGCGTGCGCGACCGACACTATGGCTGCCGGCGCCCTGCGCGCTCTTGACGAGGTGCGTGGCATGGGCGAGGGCGTGCGTCGCGTGAGCGGCTTCGGCGACAACGCGTTTTTGCGCGCGCTGACGGGCGGCATTCCCACCGTGCATTATGGCTACCTGACCAGTGGCGTCGAGGCGACCAATATGTTGCTCAATACGCTCGATGGCGAGGAAGGGGAGAGCGGTCTCAAGACGCTCAAACTTGGGCATCAGCTCATGAATGTCTAGGCCTTGGACGCGTCTGCCTGCCTTTGAGTCCCCAGTTTTTGTCTCAAAACTACCATTCGCCGGCTATTTCCTACCGTTCACCCTACTATGAAAACGATTACACACATATGAAACTGAAATCGATTACAGTGTAAGTGTCAAAGATGGCCGGGTGCACGTGCGCCCGTTGGAGGAAGGGGAAGTCATGGACTACCGCAAATCAGCCCAAGAGGTGCTCGACAATATCGGTGGCGCCGACAACGTCGTCTCTGCCGCGCATTGCGCCACGCGTTTGCGCCTGGTGATTGCCGATAACGCGAAGGTTAACAAGGAGGCCCTCGAGAATATCGACGGCGCCAAGGGCGTCTTTGAGGCTCAGGGCCAGCTCCAGATTATTTTTGGCACCGGCACCGTCAACAAGGTCTACGAAGAGTTCATTGCGCTCAGCGGAGTCGAGGCTGCCACCAAGGCCGAGGTCAAGGAGGCCGCCGCACAGCAGCAGAACATCTTTATGCGTGCCATTAAGGTGCTCGGCGACGTCTTTGTCCCCATCATCCCCTCCATCGTGGCTTCGGGTCTGCTGCTGGGCATTATGAGCGCCCTCAACTTTATGGCCTCCAACGGCTTTATCGCGCTCGACACCAATAACTTTATTTACAAGATTGCCGACCTGGTCTCGGGCACGTCCTTTGGCATTCTGCAGATCCTGATCGGTTACTCCGCCGCTAAGGCCTTTGGCGCCAACCCGTATCTGGGCGCCGTTGTCGGTGGTGCGTTCATCAACTCCTCGCTACAGAGCGCCTACACGGTTGCCTCCGAGGGCGTGCAGACCATGGTCAACGTCATCCCCGGTGTGTACAGCTTTGAGTGGGTCGGTTATCAAGGCCACGTTATCCCCATCGTCATCGCCTGCGCTATTCTGGCCTTCCTCGAGAAGCGCCTGCACAAGATCGTTCCCGAGATGTTCGACCTCTTTGTGACCCCGCTCGTCTCGGTGTTCGTGACCGTGCTCGTGACGCTCGTTGCCGTCGGCCCCATCTTCGTGTGGGCCGAGAACGCCATTCTCGGTCTGATTCAGGCCCTGCTCACCCTGCCCTTTGGCATCGGTTCCTTTATCGTCGGCCTGTTCTATGCCCCCACGGTCGTTACCGGTATCCACCAGATGTACACCGCCATCGATCTGGGCCAGCTCGCTCAGTACGGTGTGACCTATTGGCTGCCCATCGCCAGCGCTGCCAACATCGCCCAGGGTGGTGCCGCGCTCGCCGTTGCCTTTAAGACCCGCGATGCCAAGATTAAGGGCCTGGCGCTTCCTTCGGCTCTGTCCGCCTTCATGGGCATTACCGAGCCTGCCATCTTCGGTGTGAACCTGCGCTTCTTTAAGCCCTTCATCGCCGGCTGCATCGGCGGCGGTTGCGGTGCCCTGGTCTGCGCGCTCACTTCGCTGGCCGCCTCCGGTACGGGCGTTACGGGTATCTTTGGCATTCTGCTGTGCCTGGCCCAGCCCGTGCAGTACGCGATCATGTTTGCGGTCGCCGCGCTGGTTTCCTTTGCCGTCTCGTTTGTCCTATACAAGGACGAGCCTAAGGCTTCCGAGCAGACGTAGGATTCGCGTAAACATAACGCCCGCAGGCTCCATCCTGTGGGCGTTTTCTTTATCTGGAACCCTTGATTTGAGCGTTCGTTGATTTAATTCGATTGGATACCGACATGTCTAACGCACTTCAGCGCGATCTTGCCAAGCTCGTTGCCAATATGGATGCAGCGGCCGCCGAGCGTGGCCACGGGCCCTATGCTCAGCATTTTCATATTATGCCGCCCACGGGCTGGCTCAACGACCCCAACGGGCTTTGCCAGGCCGATGGCGTGTTTCACGCATACTTCCAGTATGCTCCGTTTGATGCGAACGGCGGCGTCAAGATGTGGGGACATGCCACGAGCCGCGACCTTATGAACTGGGAATATGTTGGCGCCCCGCTGCTTCCCGATGAGCCGTTCGACTGCCATGGTGTGTACTCGGGCTCGGCATTGGTCGAGGACGGTCGCATTCGCGTGCTCTATACCGGCAACGTTAAGCTCCCCGATGCGGACGGCACGTACGACTACGTCAATACTGGCCGCCGCGCCGATACTGTTTATGTCGAGAGCGTTGATGGCCTTGCCGGTCGGGAGTTCAGTCAAAAGCGCGTGGTGCTGGCGTCCGAGGATTATCCCGAGGATTTGACCTGCCACGTGCGCGACCCCAAGGTGTGGCGTGGCGCGGACGGGCGTTATCACATGGTGCTGGGCGCGCGTCGTCGCGTGGATGGGCCGCATATCGAGAGCCGTTTTTGTGCGATACACGGCGAGGGTGCCGGTCGCGATGTGGGCGAGATCTTGGTGTACGGCTCGGCTGACATGCTTAGTTGGGGGCTCGAGACCCGCGTGTGTACGCCCGAGCGCTTTGGGTTTATGTGGGAGTGTCCGGGATACCTTGAGCTTGAGGCGGATGGCGGCGTACCGGCGAAGTGGCTGTCCTTCTCGCCCCAAGGTCTTGAGGGCGGTCGTTGGGACCGCGGCAATGTGTATGCCGCTGGCTACATGCCTGTATCGGGCGACATTACCGGTGGTGACGGTGCCTATGAGCTGGGCGAGTTCCGCCTGTGGGACGCCGGTTTTGACTTCTATGCTCCGCAGGAGTTTACGTCTGAGGATGGTCGCCACATTTTGATCGGCTGGATGGGCATGCCCGACGAGCCGACCTATGGCAACGCACCCACCGTGGCGTGCGGCTGGCAGCACTGCATGACGGTGCCGCGCGAGCTTACGGCCGGTGACGGCGGCGTGGTGCTGCAGCAGCCGGCGCGCGAGATCGAGCGCCATTATGCCTCGGTGCGTGTGGGGGAGGGCTCGTTGGAGGTTGTCGGCGATACCTGCTTTGACGTTGTTGCCGACGGTGTCGACGGCGCGTTCACCGCGACCTTTGATGGCGAGTTGAAGCTGGCGTTTATGCCCGCCGAGGGCGAACTGCCCTCGCGCTTTGAGATGCGATTTACCGATGAGAGTCGCGCTTCTGCCGGCTGCGGTCGTACCGTGCGCTGGGAGCCCGTCGACGAGGTGCGCAACGTGCGCATTGTTGGCGATACTTCTTCGGTCGAGGTGTTTGTCAACGACGGTGCGCTTGTGTTCTCCACGCGCATCTACCCTGCGACCTATGGCGTGTCCGTTGACGCTCCGGGTGCGAGCGTGACCTATCACACGCTCAACATCTAGGCGATTCGTCGCATATCGGCGCTATACTGCAGCCGTTGCCCACGATGCGGGGAACACCCGCATCGTGGGTTTTTGTTTTCGAAGGGACGGTGCCGCGTGGACGTGCAACAGCTAGAAGATGCCTGGGCTTTGAGAGCCAGCGCGCGTGAGGCGCGTTTTGTCGCTGCCCGGCATGTGCCGGCGGCGCTGTCGCTGCTGGGAATCGTGCGTCCCGGTGACCGCCTGGTGGCCTTTGCGGATGACTTTACCGAAGCGTTTGCGAGCGGCTTTGATGCCTGCGATGTGGCTATGGTGGATGAGCCCTCGGCCGCAGCGTTTGCCGCCGCGTCCGAGGGCTTTGCCGGCTCGTTTGATGCCGAGGGGCCGCACCTGTGGTGGTTTGTCAACTCCATCGGCGGGTTTGGTCTGCGTGTGCCCGGTCTTCGTGTTCTGGGACGCGCGGCTCGTGAGGCACGTGCGCTGCTCGTCGTTGACAACACGGTGGCTTCCATCTTTGGCTGCGATCCTTTGCGTTTGGGTGCCGTACTG
>JAXKHW010000319.1:0-1882 GCA_036549635.1 Collinsella sp.
CCACGGGTCAAGATGCACCAGGCCTGGACGAAGTCCGGGCCCGCGCCTTTAGACGCGAGCCCGGGGCCCGTGGGTTATACCCTAAGAGCAAACCACCCTTTTTAAGGGTGGTTCTGATTGCTTGCATGTCCTCGGCAGCATTTGCCCAAATGGTGAATGCTGGTGCCGGCAGGTTGCCGAGTGCATGTTGCGGGTATACCCCATGCGTACCATGATCCAAACACTGTGAGGTGTCTGCGCGTGTGCGCGATAATTCATTTTGGAACTGACGGTTGGCGCGCTCGCGTCGATGAGGACTTCACTGCCGATAACGTTGCCCGTATCGCCGATGCCGTCGGCGAGTTGTGGCAAAAGACCAATCCGGGCAAAACGGTATATATAGGGTTCGACACCCGGCCCCTGGCGCGCGAGTTCGCTGAGCTTGCGGCGGGCGTGCTAGCAGCGCACGGGCTAGACGCCGTGCTCGCTTCGCGACCTGTCCCGACCCCTGCCCTTACGTGGGCGGCGGCTTATGACGGTGAAGCGTGCGGCGCGCTCATGGTGACGGGGTCCCATCATCCGCAGGGCTATCTGTGCCTCAAGATTCGCATGGGTGACGGCTCGACCGCCAACCAGGATGTCATCGAAGAGCTCGAAGAGACTATGGATCCCGAGCCAATGGGGATCGAGGGGCAATATCGCACCGCGGATATCATTCCTGACTATATGCAGGCGGTGGCATCGTTTGTCGATGCCGAAGCCATCCGCGCCGCGCACTTGCGCGTGGTTGTCGATCCCATGGGCGGCGCAGCCCAGGGCTATCTAGCCGACTTGCTGCGCGAGCTTGGCGTTGAGGTGCACGAGATTCACGCCGGGCAGGCGTCTGACCAAGAAGATATCTGCCCCGACCCCGTTGAACCGTGGGTGGACGCTTGCGAGCGCACGGTTATCGAGGACGGAGCTTGCGCTGGCCTGGTGACCGACGGCGACGCCGACCGTATCGGCGCGGTTGACGAGCGCGGCAGATATATACATCCGCATCAGATCATGGCGCTCGTTTTGGGCGACTTGGTTCAATTTCGTAATTTGGAGGGGCGCGTCGTCGTCAATCTTTCATGCTCGACGCTCGTGCGTCGCATTGCCGAGGCGCTTGGCTGCCGCGTGACCGTCAAACCAGTCGGTTTCAAATATATAGCGGCGGAGATGAAGAAGGGCGGCGTCCTCATGGGCGGCGAAGAAGCCGGTGGTATCGGCATCGCCGCGCATATGCCCGAGCGCGATGGAATCCTCGCCTGTCTGATTCTGTGTGAGCTTATGGCAAAGACGGACGCGCCTTTGGGCGTTCTGGTCGACCAACTCGAGGACAGTTTTGGTAAGACGAGTTACGGTCGACGCGACTTGCGCCTTGAGGCCGAAGATGCCGAAACGTTACGAACCCTGCTGCCGGGCGTAAACCCCAAGTCGATTTGTGGCAAGGTGCCGCAAAACGTTAGTCATATGGATGGCTTGCGTTTGGCATTCGAGGATGACACGTGGCTGCTGGTCCGTCCTAGTGGGACCGAACCGTTGGTGCGCGTCTACGCCGAGGGGTTCTCGGTGGAAGAACGTGATGAGTTGCTCGATGCTGGCTGTGCTTTAGCTAGGGGGACGTATCCGCTTTAACCATGAGACTGCCTTATATAAAGAGATGCTCGGCGAGCGGTAGGTAACGGCTGGCAAACGTTAGTCGGATCACAAGATGTGTAGGAAATGTGTACACCCAGATTCCCGCCCCCGGGACCCCTCCGGTCTGGCAATATATCTCCTTGCCGCGCGGCCCGGTGGAACCGGGAACCAGCGCAGGCGTGCACCTTGAGAACCGGATACTGCGAGGATGGACACACCAGTTGTGTCGCATCCGGGC
>JAXKHW010000044.1:0-3589 GCA_036549635.1 Collinsella sp.
AAAAGCCGGAGCGCATAACGGCGTCGATGCCGAGAGGCTTGGCAGGATCGATCTCGCGCGCGATGGTGTCGGTCACGACGTCGGTATCGGTGTGATAGGCGACGCGGGCATTGTCGTACTCGGGCAGCTGATGCAGGGCGTTGACCAAGATCACCGGCTCGGCATCGCGTGCGAGCAGCACGCCGCAAAAACGCTCGAACATATCGGCATAAAAGCCGGTCAGATAGTAGATCGACCACGGGTCGTTCACAAGCAGCTGCGCGCCGGGGTGCTGAGCCTCGAGCGCATCGAGCACGCGCGCCACGCGCTGGTCATCGACATGTGCCATACATCGTCCTTTCGCTAGGGTGCCACCATGGTATCCCAAGCCCGGCACATAGGGACGTTCCTTTTATGCCGGCACCTTGGGACACTCCTTTGCATCCCATGCGGCCCTCATAAGCTGCGGTGAAATACGGACTGTTTAGCGGCCTGAAGCCATAAACCGGTCCGTATTACACCGCAACTGCGGAGGAGGACCGGGTGGATGGTGGAGTAGCTAAAAGTGCCCCGTCCTTAATTAGCTACTTGGGCTCGGTCGATGTCCATGCTGGCGATCAGGTTGATGTTGGTGTTGAGGAGGTCGGGGAGGACGACGTCGCCCATGCGGATGGGGGCGTTGACGACTAGGCCTCGGATGAGGGCCATGGCTTGGGCGTGGAGTTCTAGCGGGATGGCTTCGGCGGTGCGCACGGGGAGCAGGGCTTCGTCGCCGCCAGATACTGCCACGGTCGTCGTGAGCACGCGCATGGGGCAGGTGAGCTCCTGATGCGCGAACTTATCGCCGCGTGGGCAGTTGTTGCCGGTTACGGAGCGCACTTCTACCACGGCGCCGTCTGCGTCACGCCCTACCTCTACGGTCAGGAGGCATTCGGATGGGCAGGTGGTGCAGTTGAACTGCAGCGTCTCGGTCGCATTCGTGCTCATGAGCTATGCCTCCTCAATGGGATCGACAGACAGAATAATCTCTCTAGCACCTAGGTCGAGTGCGCGCTGAATCACCTTCGCCGGCAGCGGGAAGCTTTCTATGACGCTCGGCTTAAATGCACGGACCTTGCCTGCGAACAGTTCCTCGCCGCCTGCCAGAATACGCACGCGGGCGGCGTCGACGGGTCGGCGCACGCGGAAGTTGAGCTTGGTGAGTGCCACAGCCGTAATGCGTGCCGGCAGCGCGTAGCCCGCGATGCCGGCAGGGGAGACCGAGAGCTCGCAGTCCGGAACGGCGCCCGCGCCGGTCCCCAGCGCGTACGCCGCCGCAGCCGCGCCGGCGCGCTCAGACTCGGTCGTCACGTTGTCGGCCAGGTCGTGCACGTGCAGCACGTTGCCGCAGGCAAAGATGCCCGGCATGCCCGTCTGCAGGCTCTGGTCCACCACGGCGCCGCGCGTGCGCGGGTCAAGCTCAACGCCAGCGGCAACCGAAAGCTCGTTCTCGGGAATCAATCCCACCGAAAGCAGCAGTGTGTCGCACGGAACGATGCGCTCCGTCCCGGCAATGGGCGCCAGGTTCTCGTCGACTTGGCTTACCTCGACGGCCTCCACGCGGTCGTGGCCGATCACGCGTGTGACGGTGGTGGACAGGTGCAGCGGAATTCCAAAATCGTCCAGGCAGTTCTTGACGTTGCGGCGCAGGCCGTTGGCGTACGGCATGAGCTCGTACACGCCCTCGACAGAAATCCCCTCGAGCGTGCAGCGGCGCGCCATGATAAGCCCGATGTCGCCCGAGCCCAAAATGACGGCATGCGAGCCGGGCTTGAGGTTCTCGATATTGATGTATCGCTGCGCCAGGCCGGCCGTAAACACGCCAGCGGGACGGCTGCCGGGGATCTTGATCTCGCTGCGGGTGCGCTCACGGCAACCCATGGCAAGGACGATCGCGTGCCCGGTGAGCTGCAGCATGTCGGCAGGGCTCATGAGCGTGACGGTGTGGACCGCGGTGTCAACCGCAGACTCGCTTGAATCAATCCCAATCACCATGCTGTTCAGGAACAGCGTAATGTCGGTTGCGTGCACCTGGTCGATAAAGCGCTGCGCGTACTCGGGACCGGTGAGCTCCTGTTTAAAGTGCGACAGGCCAAAGCCGGGGTGGATGCACTGGCGGAGGATGCCGCCCAGGTGCTGCTCGCGCTCCACGATGGCTACGCGTGCCCCTGCCTTATGCGCGGCCAGCGCGGCCGCCATGCCGGCAGGTCCGCCGCCGATAACGACCACGTCGAAGGCCTGCGTCGACACCGACGTTACAGTTCCGGCCTCCGCGCGTTCGTCGCGCATATCAAACGTCGCCATCCTAGCGCACCCCCTTCAAAGGTCCCTCGACCAGCCAGGAGCCGGCGTCCTCCAGTAATACCTCGCTGGGGTCGCAGCCCAGCTCTCGGGCAAGAATCGCCACCACACGGCTCTGGCAAAAGCCGCTTTGGCACCGACCCATGCCGGCACGGCAGCGGCGCTTGACGCCTTCGACCGAAACCGCGCCCGGGCGGCGTCGAATCGCGGCCACAATCTCGGCCTCGGGCACTGTCTCACAGCGGCAGACGATCTGCCCCCACGCGGGATCGGACTCGATCAGCTCCTCCTTGCGCGCAAGCGGTGCGTGGTCAAAGTCGTCCGGCGCGCGGCGAATCGGGTCCCAATCGTCCCGTTCGCGCAGGGCCACGCCGGCATCGCGCATCACAAGCTCCATACGCTCGGCAATGGCTGGCGCGCTTGCCACGCCCGGCGACTGAATGCCCGCCGCCTGGAAAAGCCCCGGCACCACGGCCGACTGTCCAATAAAGAAGTCGTTCGTTCCCTGAATGACTGGACGACCGCCGGCAAACACGCGCACCACGCGGCGCGTGTCCAGATCGGGCACCAGTTTGCGTGCACCGGTCAGGAGCGCGTTCACATCGCTCGCATAGGTCTGCGTATCGCCGGGCTCGCGCACGGCGGCCGTCGCGGTAATCACGGTGTTGCCATGTACGGTACCCGTGACGATAACGCCCTTGGACACCGGCGTGGGAACGGGGTAGAGCGGCATGAGCGTGCGCGGTTCCTTGTCCAGCACCACGATGTTGCCCTGGCGCCAGACCATCTGAAACTCCTCGGCGCCGGCCATGTGCGAGATGTCCGCGGCTCCGTTGCCTGCGGCGTTGATCAGGTAATGGCAACGCACGTCGCCGGCGGGCGTTGCCAGCGTAAAGCGTGCGGCTCCGTCATCCGAGCCATCAACCTCAATTGCCTCCACTGGCGCGGACCGCATAAATGTCACACCGTTGGCAACGGCGTTCTCTAGCCCGGCAATGGCGACCTCAAACGGATCGACAAAGCCGGTCGAGGGGCACCACAGCGCGCACGTCGCCTTGGCACTCGCGCGCGGCTCCAGCTCGTGGATGCGCTCGGGGCCGACAATCGACAGCTCGGGCACGCCGTTGGCCAGGCCATTCTGGCGCAGCTTCTCCAGGTGCGCGCGGTCTTCGTCGTTAAACCCCAGCACCATCGAACCGGTGCGGCGGAACAAAAAGCCTAGCTCCTGGGCCCACGTGCCATATAGCTCGCAACCACGGGCGTTGACCTG
>JAXKHW010000045.1:0-7409 GCA_036549635.1 Collinsella sp.
CCCGTCCCGCAAGTATATACGCTCTAGCAGGCTAAATCGCGCAAAGCGTCAATCGCGGTGTCGACTTCCTCGTCCGTGTTGAAATACCCAAACGAGAAGCGAACGACACCCTGACGCTCGGTCCCCAGCGCACGGTGCATGAGCGGGGCGCAATGGGCACCGGGGCGCGTCGCAATCCCCCACCCTTGCATGAGCGCGTCCGAGATCTCGGCAGAGTCGATATCGGCTACGTTGAGCGAGACGATCGCAGAGCGCGTCGGCTGGTCAAAGGCACCGTAGAGCGCAATGCCGGGGATTTCGCGCACGCCAGCGAGAAAGCGATCCGCCAGTGCTCGCTCATGCGCCGCGATCGCCTCGACTCCGCCTTGCGCCTCGATAAAGTCGAGACCTGCGGAAAGTCCCGCGATGCCGTGGCCGTTGAGCGTGCCCGCCTCAAGGCGCGTGGGCCACCCAAGCGGCTGCAGAGCATCGAAGCTGTGCACGCCCGTGCCGCCCATGGCCCACGGAGCCACATCGACGCCCTCCGCCACGGCCAGGCCGCCGGTCCCCTGCGGACCCATGAACCCCTTGTGGCCGGTAAAGCACACAATGTCGAGCCCCATGGTTTGCATATCGATATGCGCCGTACCGGCAGACTGAGAGGCATCGACGATCACCAGCGCACCGGCCGCATGGGCGATGGCAGCCACACGCGAAACGTCGACCGCGTTGCCGGTCACATTGGAAGCGTGCGTCACCACCACGGCACGCGTACCGGGCGTGACCAACCGCTCGAGCTCGTCGTAGTCGAGCGCGCCGTTCGCGTCGCAGCCCGCATGCTCAACCGTCACACCCTGCTCCGTCGCCAAGCGATTGAGCGGACGCAGCACGGAGTTGTGCTCAAGCACCGTCGTGACCACGCGGTCGCCGGGGCGCACCACGCCATTGATAGCGGTGTTGAGCGCCGCGGTGGAGTTGGGCGTAAAACACACATGGTCCGCCCTCGGGCAACCAAAAAGGCGCGCAAGCTTGGCGCGGCAGCCGTGGATGGTACGCGCGGCGTCAAGCGCACCCGACGTGGCACCGCGCCCGGCATTGCCGAGCGAGCACATCGCCTGCGTCACGGCATCGATGACCGCCTGCGGCTTGTGCATGGTCGTCGCCGCGTTATCCAGATAGATCATCGCACGACCTCCCACATATCGATCACGGTATAGCCCTCGGTGGGAACGCCCGCCGCGGCGAGTTCGCCGCGCAGCAGCTCCTCATCGGCAGGCAACGCCTTCCACGCCAGACCGCAGCCGGCAGCGACCTCCCCGGGCACGGGAATCGTTCGCCCAGGAAGGCCGCGCTCGATGCATAGGGACTCGCAGCCCATGGCGGCCGCCGTGGTGGGAAACGTGATGACAAGCGCCGGGCGCTTCTCCCTCATGACAACTCCAACCAATATGCTACGGGCGCACGACGCGCACGGCCTGCTCCATCTTCTCCACGATCACGTACATGTTGGTGACCTCGCCCACCGCAAGCTGGTCTTTAATGCCATAGTGGTCGAGGCAGGTACCGCAGGTGAGAATCTCGACACCCTGCTCGGCCAGGCCCTTCAGATCATCGAGCACCGGAGAGCCCTCGACGGTGAGCTTGGCGCCGCCGTTGTAGAACAGCATGGTCGCGGGCAGCTCCTCCTGCTGCGTCACGGCAAAGATGAAGGCCTTCATGAGCTTGTGGCCCAGCTCGTCGTCGCCACGGCCCATACAATCGGTGTAGACGGAAATGACGAGTTTGCCCTTGCTGGCGCTGGCACCACAGAAGGCAGCGCCATCCTGCTCGGGATCGGCCACGGCAACGGCGCCAGAAGTCGCGACGGTCACGTGCCACTCGGCGTCCGAGATCTTCTCGACCGAGGCCGTGCAGCCCTTCTCCTGCGCCATCTTGGAGATGTTCTTGACGGCGGTCTCGTTATCGACCGAGGTCACGACGGCGCCCTCGCCATCGAGCTGCTTCAGGGCTTTGAGCGTCTTAACGACGGGCAGCGGGCAGGCATCGCCCATGGCATTGACTTCAATCTTGGTAGACATAGTTTTTCCTTTCGAAAGAACCGTTCTAGAGAACGGTAAACAGTTACATAAACGTGCGGGCTAGCGAACAACGCGAACGGCAGGACCGCCCGGCACCGGCTCGCACACGCGACCGACGGCGGCGGCGATACGTCCTTCGGCATGCAAACGGCGCGCAAGCTCATCCACATCCGCCGCGGGCGCCGCGATGAGCAAACCACCCGAGGTCTGCGGATCGTACAGCGCATCCAACATGCCCGGCTCCAGCTCATCGTCAGCCGTCACGCGCGGGCCAAAGAAGTCCTGGTTGCGGTAGGAGCCCGCGGGGATAATGCCCAGACGCGCCATGTCGAGCACCTGATCAAAGAGCGGCACCGCCCCCGACGCAAGCTCAATCTGCACGCCCGAGCCCTCGGCCATCTCGCATGCGTGCCCGATCAGGCCAAAGCCCGTGATGTCGGTGCAGCCGTGAAGCTCAAGTCCCTCTGCCAAACGGATCGGGGCCTCGTTGAGGGTGCGCATAGAATCAAACATCGGACCAGCCTCGTCCTGCTCGATGAGCTCGCCCTTAATGGCCGTGGTGATGATGCCCGAGCCGATCGCCTTGGTCAACAGCAGGACATCACCCACGTGCGCGCCGCTGTTGGCGAGCATGCGGTCGAGCGCGACAAAACCGCTCACGGACAGGCCGTACTTGGGCTCGTCGTCGTTAATGGTGTGACCGCCCGCGATGGAGCAACCCGCCTCGACGCACTTGTCGGCGCCGCCCGCCAGAATCTGCCCGGCGACCTCAACGCCCAGACAGCTCGGGATGCACAGCAAGTTCATGGCATGGCTCGGCCGCCCGCCCATGGCGTAGATGTCCGACAGCGAGTTGGCCGCGGCGATCTGGCCAAAGAGGAAAGGGTCGTCGACCATCGGTGGGAAGAAGTCGATGGACTGCACGAGCCCCAGGTTCTCCCCTACGCGGAAGACGCTCGCATCGTCGGAGGTATCGAACCCCACGAGCAGATTGTCGTTGGGCACATTTGGCAAGTCGCCCAGGACCTGGGCGAGGGCTCCGGGAGCCAACTTAGCGGCTCAACCGCTCGCGGCAGTCATAGACGTGAGCTTAATCTGATCGTCAGCCATCGATACCTCCTCTCATCGGTCAATCATTTTCTCCCAGTATACGCATGAATGCGAGCCTGCGACGGATGCATTAATTGAGCGCCTGTGCGCGAATCGCCGCGCCGATGGCACCTGCAAAGCGGGCCTGGGGCGAGGTGGTGACCGGCGACCCCAGCAGCGCGGCCAGCCGCTCCACAACGTAGGCGTTTTCGCACAGACCACCGGTCAGATAGTACGGGGCGCCCGCTGCCTGCCCGGCCATAGTGGCCACGCGCGACACGACACTCTCGATCACGCCGCGCGCAATGTTCTCACGCGGCTCGCCACGACCGATCAGGCTGATGACCTCACTTTCGGCAAACACCGTGCACATGCTGGATATCTTGGTAGGCTCGCCGGAACGCGCCAGGTCGGCCATCTGCTGCTGGGAAATGCCTAGGCGGTCGGCCATGATCTCCAAAAAACGCCCCGTGCCGGCAGCGCACTTGTCGTTCATGGCGAACTTGGCCACGCGGCCGCCCTTGAGTTGGATGACCTTGGTATCCTGGCCGCCCACGTCGATCACCGTGCCCTGCTCGCCAAACAGGCGAACCGCACCGACACCGTGGCAGGTGATCTCGGTCACGACCTTATGCGCATAGGGCACGGCAACACGGCCGTAGCCAGTCGCGACCACGCGAACATCGTCCCCCGTCACGTCATAGCCGGCTGCAGCGAGCTCACCGCGCAGACGCTCGGCTGCATCGACCGAGGAGAACCCGGTTGGCTGTACGCACGTCCACGCCACCGAACCCTCCCCGTCGACCACAGCAGCCTTAGCCGCCGTAGACCCGATATCGATCCCGATCCCCATCATGGCTCTCTCCCAATCTAAACATCAAAGGTAGCGGCGCGTTCAGGCGCCTTAGCTCTAGGTTTCTCAGGTGCCGGAGGTTGCCCCGAAAGAGGAGCGCAGCGTACTTTGGTACGCAAGCGACGGTTTGAGGGGCAAGATCCGGTGCCTGAGGAAGCTAGAGGGTTTCGATGAAGGCGGCGATGCGCGTCTCGATCTGGCCCATGTCGCCGTTGCTGTAGTCGGTCTCGATCTTCATATACGGAATACACGCACCCTCGACGGCCTCCTGCATGTGCGCACTCTCCACGTTAAAGGTGTGGCACGCCTGGAGCACGCTCTCCACTACGCCATCGACATGATACTTCTCGCACATGGCCAGCGTGTTTTCCATACGGCCGTCGTTGGGCGTCATGACCGAGCAGTTGATGTCAAGGTAGCGGTCGGAGATGGCGCGCAGGATATCGGGAGCCTCCGGGTCGATCATCATGGCCGCCGTGCGCTCGCCCGAGCAATCGTCCATACACACGACCACACCGCCGTTGGACTCGATGGTGCGACCGATCTTGTTGATTACGCCGCCCACCGGGCAGCCGGTGATCAGAATGCGCTTGGCGTCCGCCGCAACCGGGCGCTCGCCCGCGTCGTAGGCCTCGCGCAGCTTGGCAACCTTTTGCTCCAGCTGCTGCGTATAGGCCTCGATATCAAAGCTGAACGTACCGGCAAACATAGTGCTCATCAGGTCGACACCGCTCATGGCCGCAGGCTGGTTGGCCTGAAGCGCGAACATATCGAGCTGCGCCGCACGCAGGCGATTGCGACGACGGACGGCGGCGCGCAGGTCGCCATCAGTAATCGTAATGCCGTAGAAGCCCTCGAGCTCCTCCTTGAGCAGGCGGCACTCCTCGTACCAGCCTTCACGCTCGTAGGCGCGATCACGACCCTGCGGCAGGTGCAGAATGTGCGTACGCTTGAGCTCGTTGAGCAGCTCGTACATCTTCTTCTTGCCGTCGCAGGTGGTCTCACCGATGATCATGTCGCTAAAGTACGTAAACGGGCACTTTTGCGAGTAGGCAAAGCCGTACGTCGACTTGATGAGCGGACAGAGATTTGCCGGCAGCACCTTCTCGGCCTCGGGAATCACCTCGTCGGACGTGCCGCACAGCGCCACGCTCGCAGCCCCCGCGGCATCGATAATCTCGAGCGGCGTGTAGCTACACAGAAAACCGACCAGGCGATTACCCGCCTGCTTATAATCCTTGACGCGAATAAACGCCGCCTTGCGCTGCTCGTTGAACTCCTCAAACGTGGACGGCAACGGCTGCTCAATATTTTCCGACATATAACTCCTTAACAAACCTTTTAACCAACCAAGGAAACGGCTTTCCCAGGTGCCCGAGGTTGCCGTGAAAGATGAGCGCCGCATACTTTGGTAGCAAGCGACGGTTTGAACGGCAAGATCGGGTGCCTGGGGAAACCGCCGAGACGGATAGCCCTAAATGGTTTCCAAGAAAGCCTCAATCCTGGTTAGCAGCTGGCCTGCGTCCTCGCCGGCGTAATCGGTCGTGATGTGCATAAACGGAATGCCCGCCTCCTCGGCGGCCTTCTCCACGGCAAACGACTCCATCTCGTAGAGCGTGCAGAACTGCAGGGCCACGTCGACGATGCCATCGGCATGCAGGTCCTTGGCCATCTGGACAATGTCCTTCATACGCTGGTCGTTGGGCGTAAAGACAGCACAGTTGATCTTAAAGTAGCGCTCGGCGATGGCGTCGAGCATCTCGTCGACCGTCTCGCCGGACTCGTCGACCAGGTCCTTGTAGTAGCGCGAGCCCGTGCAGGACTCCTCGCCCACCACGACGCCGCCGGCCTTCTCGATAAGGTTGAACAGCTTCCAGTTGGGCACGGCCATGGGCGTACCGGTGTACAGGATGCGCTTGGTCCCCTTGGGCGCCACGCCCTCGCCGGCCTCGACACGCTGCTCGCACTCAGCCGCCATATCGTTAATGGCTCCGGTCAGACGCGGCGTGTCGTCCATAAAGGCGGCCTGAACGGTCAGCAGGCTGTCGAGACCGCTGATGGGCGCCGGATCGGCAGCGCGCGTGGCAGCGAGACGCTGCAGGGCGCGACGCTTCTCATTGACGGCGTGAATGGCGGCCTTCAGGCGCTCGGGCGTAATCTTGACGCCACACTCTTCCTCGATCTTGGCGGCGAGCTTTTTGACCTCGGCCTTCCAAGTCACGAGCGTCGACTCATCGTGCACGTTGGGAATATCCATAACGTACATGTTCTTTTGCGTGGCAAAAAACTCGTAGGCCTTCTTCTTGCCATCGCAGGTGTTCTCGCCCACCACCAGGTCACTCGACTCAATGTAAGGGCAGACCTCGCCCAGCTTAAAGCCGGCAAAGCTCTTGATAAGCGGGCAGGTGTTGCGCGGCAGGTGCTCCTCGACCTTATCGGTTGCCCAATCGGCACCCGAGCACAGGCCCACGGGAATGCCGTCACAGGCAAGCACGATCTCCTCGGGCACGTACACGCAGAACGAGCCCACGATCTTGGTGGCCTCGCCGGCCTCCTTCTTGTCGAGCATCTCCTTAATACGGCCGCTGTGGATGTTGGTGGCAACAAAGTCCAGGTAGGACGTGGACTTGGGGCGATTGTTCTGCGTCAGGAACATATCGCCGTACATCTGGCCCACGGCGCCCAGCAGCATGTCGTGGTCGGCAAGATTCATGCCGAGGCTCTCCCACATCGGATGGAAATCGAATTCTTCAGCCATGACGGTTCCCCTCTTGAACCAAAATTGAATAGCTACGGTATTGCTGCACGGTGGGTGGCGAAAACCCAGCCGCGCCTAAACCCGGAAATTTAGGGAACCTGCTTTGCGGTCGATTATTTAGTTGTGCGTCGTCTCTCCCGGAGCCGTGAACATACCTGCACATATGCGACTCCGAGTCATATATAGGGCACGCGCGGCAACGCGGCGAATGTATGTCGTCTGCGGCATGTGCGCACCCTCCTTTACAAGTTGAGGTCAACTATATCAACGGTCATCGAACATGCGAACACCGTTGACATTCGTACGACAGCGTCGTGTGCCGTCGTTTAATAAATAATTATCTTGATTGATAAGAGTTTGTCATCTCTCATTCGACGAATGACAAAAACAAAGCCGCCGAGGCTTATATCCCCGACGGCATTACCCGGCGCTATCGACAAACCAAATGGATCCTGCTGGCATCAAAATGCATGCGCAGCGTCTCGCCTGCTTGCGGTAGCTCGTCGACAGGCATGCCCACTTTGTTGACCTTCCACTGCAGACGCGTGGGCGCATCGGCCCGCGGCGCATCCAACAGCACCAGGCGCTCAAAACGCGAATCGCTCACGCGCGCCACGTGCAGGTCGTAGCTGTTGCGACCCCGCTCGGCACG